>NZ_NOZF01000009.1:0-90341 GCF_002258565.1 Rhodococcus sp. 05-2254-6 | reverse complement strand
CCGCCCAGCTCACCCCCGCCGCAGCCGCCCCCCTGATCCCGCAAACGCGCGGGCGTTCGCCAAGTGCGCGCGAAATAGACCCCGAATCGGGGGCGAATCCGAACGCGTCTGACGAATGCGCGCGCATTTGCGACGAACCCCGCCCCGGCGCACAAAAAACTCCCCACCCGACGGATCGGGTGGGGAGTTCTTGGCGGTGGCGGAGGGATTTGAACCCTCGGACGGGGATTACCCGTCACACGCTTTCGAGGCGTGCTCCTTAGGCCGCTCGGACACGCCACCGCAGAAGACTGTACCGGAATGACGGCCTGAGGCTAAATCGCCTGCTCAGCGCGCAGATCTAGTTGCCGGTGAGCTTGTCCTTGATGTTCGAGGCTGCGTCCTTGACTTTCTCGGCACCGTCTTTGAATGCGGCCGAGGTCTGGTCGCCCTTGCCCTCTGCTTCGAGGTCCTTGTCTCCGGTGGCCGAACCTGCGGCTTCCTTGGCCTTGCCGCCGAGGTCTTCGGTCTTGTTCGAAATCTTGTCGCCGAGTCCCATAAGTGTCTCCTTCGCAAGTTCGGAGCGCAGCGTTGCGCTCTGCCCTCTACCCTCCACAAAATCGGACATGCAGGCCACCATGTGACGAGATCGTTATCTCTGACGGGCGAAGAATCGGGTCAACACTTCGGCGCATTCGGCTTCCAGTACACCGCCGCGGACCTGTGGCCGATGGGTGAGTCGGCGATCGCGCACGACGTCCCAGAGCGAACCGACAGCTCCGGTCTTCGGCTCCCATGCTCCGAACACCACCGCTCCGACGCGGGCCAGCACCAATGCCCCGGCGCACATCGTGCAGGGTTCCAACGTGACGGCCAGAGTGCAGCCTTCGAGTCGCCAGCCGTCACCGTGAACGGCCGCTGCTCGACGCAACGCGATCACTTCTGCGTGTCCGGTGGGGTCGCCCGACGCCTCCCGCGCATTGCAGGCCCGGGCTATCTCACGTCCGGTGGCGTCGAACACGACGGCTCCGACGGGGACGTCGGCATCCGATGCCTCGGCCGCAGCAGACAGCGCTGCTCGGATCATGTCCGCGTCGGACATCGGCATCGGTTACCGCCGAAGCTTGTCCACCGCTGCGGCGAACTCGCTTTCGAAACCCAGTCGTTCGGCAATGGACTGCAGTTGCTCGTCCGGATAGTCGTCGGTCTCGGCGACGATAATGCCGAGCACGGCTTCGGGCAGTCCGAGGTCCGCCAGCAGGGCGAGGTCGCCTTCCTCGTAGGGCTCGATGTCGTCGAGTTCATCGGGGTCGACGTCGGGAATCTCGATGTTCAGCGCATCGAGCACGTCCGCGGCGATTTCGTAGTCCACTGCGGCGACCGCGTCGGACAGCAGGAGTCGGGTGCCGTTCGGTGCGGGACGCAGGATGACGAAGAATTCCTCGTCCACGTCGAGCAGTCCGAACACAGCTCCCGAGCTGCGCAGTTCACGCAGTTCGGTCTCTGCCGCCGACAGACTGGTCAGTGCGTCGTCGGACAGCGGCGTAACGGTCCACTTGCCTTCCTCTCGGACAACAGCAACGCCGAATCCCTCGAGGTCGTCGTATTCCGGTGCGGATGCGCGGTTGTTGTTCGCGCGCTGTGCGGCCATGCGCGCAACGGTAGTCCGGTAGGGGCCTGTATTCGAAGTCCACCTCCCGTCGACGTCACCCACCTGTGCCAATCTGATCCGGTGACTTCTTCCTCGGTGTGCGTTCTGGGTCTCGGATTGATCGGCGGGTCGATCCTGCGCGCGGCTCACGATGCGGGTCGTCCGGTGTGGGGATGGAACCGATCGGCCGACGCGATCGCCGGTGCTATCGCCGATGGCTACGACGTCGGCACAGACATGAAAGCCGCTCTGAGCAGGGCCGCAGCACAGGACGCGTTGATCGTCATCGCGGTTCCGATGCCTGCCGTCGACTCCGTTCTGGCGGCAATCGCCGAGCACGCGTCCGCTGCTCCGATCACCGATGTGGTCAGCGTCAAAGCCGAGGTGGCCTCGGCAGTAGCGGCTCGCGGACTGCAGGCCCGCTACGTCGGTGGGCATCCGATGGCCGGCACCAACCAGTCCGGCTGGTCGGCCACCGATCCCACGTTGTTCGTCGACGCGGTGTGGGTGGTGGCCACCGACCCGGGAGTAGACGACGACGTGTGGACGAGGGTGGCCCGGCTCGCGCTGGATTGCGGTTCGGTGGTGGTGCCGGCCGAGAGCGTCGAGCACGATCGCGCCGTCGCCAGAATCTCGCACCTGCCGCACCTGCTGGCCGAGGCCCTGGCAATCGTCGGGGCGGCAGGAGGGCCGTTGGCGTTGGGCCTGGCTGCAGGCTCGTTCCGCGACGGGACGCGGGTGGCGTCGTCGTCGCCGAATCTCGTCCGCGCGATGACCGAGGGCAACGCGGCCGCTCTACGCACCGCGCTCGACGAGGCACTGCATGCGCTCACCGCAGCGCGCCAAGAACTGGACGAGAACTCGACGAAAACACTGGTCGACGCCGGAAACACAGCGCGGCTGCAGTACGAGCAGCACCAGCGTTTCGAGATCACCGACATCACCCCGGGCGAGCCGGGGTGGCGAGAAAAACTGCAGGACGCGGGTCGGCGCGGTGGCGTCGTGCGTCAGATCCGTTCGGCCAGTCCCGGGTAATCGAGGACGAATCCGTCGGCGTCGACCGTGACGGACGACGTGGAGACCGGCGAGATGACGTGGATGCCCTCGGAACCGCTGCTGTAGGTCAGCGTGGCCTCTTGAATGCTGAGGTCGAGCACGTTCACGTAGACCGTGGGCACCTCGAGGTCCTGGACCTGAGTGTGCAGACCGAATCGACGGATCGGCAGAGTGTTGAAGAAGGGGCTGAGCACCATGTCGACGTCGAGTGCGCCACTGTAGGTCGAGCGCTGATGGCTGGTGCTGTTCTCCACCATCCAGTAGCCCTCGTCGTCGCGGCTGACGGACGCCTGCCGGTCACCGGACGCGAGCGAGGTGCGCACCGACAGTCGCTTGGTGACGCCGTATTCGTCGGTCACCAGGTCGTAGGACGCGCTGAAGGCGGGGTGATCGCTGCACGCAGCGCCGATGATGCGTCCGGCAGCCTTGATGCGATTGCCGGAGAGCTGTACTCGCACGGACTCCATGCGGGGAACATCGTGGGCTCGCCACGTCAGGATCGAGGGCCAGGTTTTCGCGTCGGTGGAATCGGACGCGGGGACGGAGGCATGCTCGGCACCCGATGCTTGAGTGATCACCCACCTACGGTAGGCGACGAGGCCCCCAGAAGATCAAGCGGACGTGCCTTTTCTCGCAGTTCATTAAGGTTGTGCCCGTGACGACAGAGAACACCGGCGGCGGTCAGTTCGATTTCGCGCATTCCGAACAGGCCGCGAAGAGTCGACAGGACAAGGCGACAGCCCTCGCGCGTTACGTGTGGGACCGCGGCATCACCGGTGCCGAACTACTCGACCTCACCGACGCCGTCCGCCGAAAGCTGGCCCGCGCTGCCGACCTACACCCACCGAGCACGATGGAGACGTGGACCATCGTGGCCGAATTGCTCGACCGTAAATCCGCATGGGCGGCCGAACACCCGGGCCACGACGGCGCGACGCCCCAGCACTCGGACGAGAAGATCATGTGGGTCAAGCCGCCGATCACTCCCTGGACTTAGACCAGCGAGTCCTCCCACGCCTCGTGCAGGTGCGCGAAGCGCCCCTCCCCCGCGATCAGGTCCTCGGGGGTTCCGTCCTCGACGATGTTTCCGTCGGCCATGACGAGCACTCGATCTGCGATCGCCACCGTCGACAGGCGGTGCGCGATGATCAGCGCCGTTCGTCCCTGCAGGATCGTCTCGAGTGCGCGCTGCACCAGCCGCTCGCTCGGGATGTCCAGGCTCGATGTTGCCTCGTCCAGCACGATCACCGACGGCGCGGCCAGGAACACCCGCGCGAATGCCACCAATTGCCTTTGGCCCGAGGACAATCGACCTCCGCGCTTGCGCACGTCGGTGTCGATTCCCTCCGGTAGCGACGCGATGAACTCCGTCAGTCCGACGGCGTCGGCCGCAGCCCGTACCTCCGCATCGGTCGCGGTGGGGCGTCCGAGTCGGATGTTGTCCGCCACCGAACCCGAGAACAGGAACGACTCCTGTGTCACCATCACGACGTTGCGACGCAGGTCCTCGTCGCTGATCTCCCGCATGTCGATGCCGTCGAGTCGCACGGCTCCGGCCGTCGGATCGTAGAAGCGCGCCAACAGCTTTGCCAGTGTCGACTTGCCTGCTCCCGTGGCTCCGACCATCGCAACCACCTGGCCGGCGGGTACGTGCAGCGAGAATTCCGGCAGCACGACGCGTTCGGGGCCGTAAGCGAAGTGCACGTCGTCGAACGTGATATTGCCGTTGGCCGTTCCGATCTGCACCGGGTTCTTCGGTGCCGTCACCGACGGTTCTTCCTCGAGCACTCCGGAGATCTTCTCCAGCGCAGCGGCGGCCGACTGGTAAGCGTTGAAGACCATCGCCAACTCGTCGAGTGGACCGTAGAACCGGCGCAGATACAGCACGTAGGCCGCGAGCACACCGATGTCCATGTGGCCGTTGATCACTCGCCAGCTACCGAAGACCAGGATGATGGCGAGCGTGACGTTGCCGATCCAGCGCACGATGCCGGTGTAGCTGGCCATACCGCGCAGCGCCGCGGTGGTGGCGTCCCGGTACTCCGAGTCCTCGGTGCTGAGAATCGCGTCGTTGCGGCCCTCGCGCCGGAACACCTGCACCGCACGGATTCCGCCCATCGACTCGACGAAGTGCACCACGACGCGCGCTATCGCCACCCGTGTCCGACGGTATCCCTGACGTTGGCGACGCTGCGACCACCGGGTGACGAGCACCAGCGGAACGAAGCCGGCCAGCACAATCAACGCCATCGGCACATCGAGATACACCAGGATGATCGCGATCGACACCATCGACAGGATGGCCGTCAGTGCATCGTTGAGCGCACTCTCGAGCAAGGTCTGCAGAGACTCGACGTCGCTGGTCAGTCGCGAGATCAGCCGTCCCGAGGTGTATTTCTCGTGGAACGACAGGCTCAGCTTCTGGGCATGGTCGAACACCCGTCCGCGCAGGTCGTAGAGGATGTTCTGGCTGAGCCGCCCCGAGACGGTGAGAAACGCATAGGTGGTGAACATTCCGAGCAGACCGAAGCCGGTGTAGCCGCCGACCGCCCACAGCAGCGGACCCCAATCGCCCTGTCCCGCAGCGCCGACGCCGTTGTCCAGCGCGTAGGCGATGAACAACGGACCGGCGACGTAGGTGATGTTGTCGACCAGAATGATCAGGAACGACAGCAGGGCCTGCTTCTTGTAGGGGCGCACCAGTGATCCCAGCAAACGACGAGAACGTCCGGCCAGCACCAGGTTTCCGGTGGCGTCGACCTCGGATTCCTCCCCGCCGACGCCCCGCCAATCCTCGGTGGCGCTCTGATCACTCATGGACCGACCCCATCACCTCGCGGTACCGCGGCGACGACGCCAACAGTCCCTCGTGTGTTCCCTGCTCCACAATTCTTCCGTTCTCGAGATAGAGCACGCGGTCGGCCAATGCAGCGGTCGACGGCCGGTGTGCCACCAGCACCGTCGTCGAATGCGCCAATACGCGTCGCAGTTCCTTCTGCACTTTCGCTTCGGTGTCCACGTCGAGCGCGGACAGCGGGTCGTCGAGCACCAGCACCCGCGGCTTGCCGAGCACCGCCCGCGCCAGTGCGAGCCGCTGCCGCTGCCCACCGGACAGACTCATGCCCTGCTCACCGATACGAGTGGCCAACCCCCACGGCAGTTGCTCGACGAAATCCGTTGCGTGCGCGATCTCCAACGCCTCCGCAATCTCCGCGTCGGACGCCCCAGGAGAACCGAGTGCGATGTTCTCGCGCGCACTGGCCGAGAACAGCACCGGATCCTCGAAGGCCACCGACACGATGGAACGCAGGTCCGACAACCGCATCGAGGCCACGTCGATACCGTCGATCGTGATGGTGCCCTCGGTGACGTCGAACAGCCGAGGAACCAGGTTGGTCAGCGCAGTCTTTCCGCTACCGGTGTTACCGACGAGCGCAACGGTCTCCCCCGGCTCGACGACAAAACTGACATCCTCGAGCAGCGGCGAGGACGCGTCGGGAAAGGTGAATCCCACGCGATCGAATTGCACTCGGCCACGGATCTTTTTGGGTAAATCGACGGGATTGACCGGATCGGTCACGGTCTCGGGAGTGTCCATGATCTCCCAGTACCGATCCGCTGCCGTGCGCGCGTTGTTCAGCTCGGCCAGCAGGTACCCGAACGATTCGATAGGCCACAGCAAGAAGGTGACGATCGCAATGGCGGCGACGAGCGTGCCGACCGTCATCGTGCCCTGCACGATCGAGTACGTCCCCACGGCCAGGATTGCGCCGATGGTGATCGGTTGCAGCCCGACGATGACGGCCCAGATGATCGCGAGGTAGCGCACCTTCTTCAGCTCGGTCCCGCGCAGAGTGCGAGCCTGACGGAGAAACTGCTTGCCCAGGTGTGCACTTCGACCGAAAGCCTTCAGGACACGAATGCCCTGGATGGATTCCTCCACCGTCGTCGTGACGTCGCCCGCCTGATCCTGAGCATCACGCGCTACGACGCGGTACAGCGTCTCGAACTTGGTGCAGGCAATGACCAGTGGCACCGACGTCACCAGCATGATCAGCCCCAATTGCCAGGACTGGACCAGCAGTACGCCGATACCCACCACGAGCGTGACGGCGTTGATGATGATGAACGGGCCGATGAACGCCATGAACCGGCGCATCGAACCGAGATCGGCGATGGCGCGCGAGAGCAGCTGACCCGATTCCCAACTTTCGTGCGCCGCAACCGAGAGTCGCTGCAGCTTGTCGAATACTGTTGCACGAGCGGTGATCTCGAATTGACTCGACGGCCTGGACACCAGGTAGCGCCGCACCCAGATTCCGGCCGCGTCGATGGTGCCCAACAGCAGGATCAACGCTGCGGGCCACCACACCGCCGAGAAATCCCGGTCGGTGATGGGACCGTCGATCACACGCTGTATCACCAGAGGAATGACCAGGCCGGTCAGAGTCGCGATGAGCGAGACCACGATCGAACCGATGTAGAACCACTTGTACGGGGCCAGGAACGGCGCAAAACGCTGCAGTGAGCTGGGTGCCTTCGCCGTGTCCGGGTATGGCTGATCGAGGGTTCGGGTTTCGGGATCGAGCACACCCGTAGACACAGTTCTTCTCCTTATTGCTGTGCTCGAATGATTTCATTGCACAGGCTCAGTTTCCAACCGATTTTTGGGCCAGCGCATTCCAGTGTGAAACCTCGAGCAAGGTCGAGGTCAAGTTCAAGAGCCCTCGAGTAACGTAGGACCGTCGGGCGAGGGAAGGGCACACGTGAGCGCACGGTCGATGGTCGGGTTGTTCGCGGGGATCGGCGGGCTCGAGCTGGGTTTGGCCGAGGCGGGCTGGTCGACGCAGTTGCTGTGCGAGATCGATCCCGGAGCCGGGGCCGTCCTTCGAGCGCGTATGCCCGAGACACCGCTGCACACGGACGTCACCACTCTCCGCAGCCTGCCCGGCGACACCGAACTGGTGGCAGCGGGCTTTCCTTGTCAGGACCTGTCCCAGGCCGGACGCACTGCGGGCATCACCGGTGCCCGCTCCGGCCTGGTGGACGAGGTGTTTCGGCTCGTCACGCGGCGGCGGGGCCCGCGCTGGCTGCTGATGGAGAACGTGCCATTCATGCTGCAGCTCAGCCGCGGGGCTGCCATGCGACACATCACCGACGCGCTCGAGGACCTCGGCTACATGTGGGCCTACCGCGTCGTCGATGCCAGAGCGTTCGGATTGCCGCAGCGTCGCCAGCGGGTGGTGATGCTGGCCTCACGCACCGACGATCCGCGCGAGGTGCTGTTCTGCCAGGATGCAGGCCCGTTGCCCGACGGCGATCCGAGCACCCAACCATGCGGCTTCTACTGGACCGAGGGCATTCGCGGTCTGGGCTGGGCGGTCAATGCGGTCCCGACGCTCAAGGGTGGATCGTCCCTGGGCATCGCCAGTCCCCCGGCGGTTCGTCTGCCGTCCGGGGAGATCGTCACGCCCGGCATCCTCGGGGCCGAACGTCTGCAGGGGTTCGATCCCGACTGGACGCTGCCTGCTGTCCAGCAACCCGGCGTGCGCAGCGGGCATCGTTGGAAGCTCGTCGGCAATGCCGTCAGTGTGCGGATGGCGTCATGGGCCGCGCGTGCACTCGACGATCCGAAGCCGTACGACGCGTCGAACGATCTAGCTCTACTTCCCGGCCAGGCCTGGCCGACCGCCGCCTGGGGACGCGATCGAACGTCGTTCAAGGTCGCCGTGTCGACCATGCCGGTGCACGAACCCTACGAGGACCTCATCGACTTTCTGGACGACTCCAAGCTGCTGTCGGCGCGGGCCACCGCGGGATTCCTCAAGCGCGCCCGGGCCGGCAACCTGCGCTTCGCCGACGGTTTCCTCGACGATCTCGACGCCCACCTCGAACGCATGGGCGGGTACGCCGAGCGGGTTCCGGTGTGAGCGCAGACCGTCCCGTCACCGACGCGAAAACCGGTGCGCGACTGAGCAAGCAGAAACGACGCGACACCAAGCCCGAGGTGGCGCTGCGGCGAGCACTGCACCGGCGAGGCCTGCGATATTTCGTCGATCGCGCACCGTTGAAGGGCATGAGGCGTCGAGCAGATCTGGTGTTCCCCAGGCGCAAGGTCGCGGTCTACGTCGACGGCTGCTTCTGGCACAGCTGCCCGATTCACGCGACCGCGCCCCGCAACAACGCCCAGTGGTGGGCCGACAAACTGGCCGCCAACGTCGCCCGTGATCGCGACACCGACGAGAAGCTGCTCGCGGAGGGCTGGCGTGTGGTGCGGATCTGGGAACACGAGGATCCCACCGTCGCCGCCGACCGAGTTGAAGACGAATTATCAGGAGACTGAAACCATCTCGAGCCCCCGCGCGTCCAACCCCATGATCGGTCGAATCGAGTTCGGGGGAAAACGGTGCGTAGAAATTTGTTGCTCGCGGCGGTGGCGCTGGCGATGTCCGTATCGACGAGCGGATGCGCGGTGGTGTTGCTCGGCAACGCTTTTCCCGCAGGCAGTTCGTCGCCGCAGAGCCGGTACGGGTTCGAGATGTCGGAGGCAGACCGATATCTGGCCGATTCGGCAGAATTCGTGCGCAGTCTCGATCCTTGCGGCTTTCTCACCCAGGACGATCTCGCCGCCCTCGGCACAGTGGTGCAGCTGCGGCCTGAAGGCGAATTGAGCACGTGCTCGGCCAGCCTGAATCCCGCGGGGTCGAGCGCCACCGACTCCATCTCTGTCGATCTGAACGGATATCGGCCGAGTTCCGACGACAAGGGCACCGAGCAGATCACGATCGGTGGCGAACAGGTGTATCGCGAGAACGCGTCGCACGGGTCGTGCCGCATCAGCTTCCCGCTCCGCGACGAGTTCGACGGTGCCACCGCGGGGGCCATGGACGGCTACCTCACCGAGTCCGGTCGTAGTTTCGCCGCCATCGAGGTGTTCCGCAGTGTGGGGGACGCGTGCCCCGCAGCGATATCCGTCACCGAGACAGCGCTCGCGCTGCTGGACGACCCACCACTGCGTGCCGATTCCAAGTACAACCTTCCGCTTGCCATGAAAGACCCGTGCGCGGTCCTGGAACACTTGCCCGCAACCTGGACGGTGGACCGCTGGAACCCTGCGTCCGATCCGTACCGTTGCCATTTCACGGCGTCCTCGGCAACATTCGAGGACAACTTGGCGATGCTCGACGTCTCGCTCGGCTACGTCGACGGCGACCTGCGTTCGACGGACCGCGAGCCCATCCAGCAAGGCGGCTACACCGTCGAAACACGCGGTTCCGACTCGGCGTGCTTCGCCGACATCGTGCTGGGCAACCCCGTGCTCGGCATGCCCGAGGAGGACAACACTGCCGCGCGCTATGCCCGCACAGTTCCCACCCTGACCGTCCTGGCCGACCACTGCGACTCCGCGGTCGCCCTGGCGGTGGCAACCGCCGATGTACTGACTGGCTAGCCTTGGTCGGTGCGTTCGAGAACCGAAGGCGTGGATATCCGCCGTGTCGTAGGGGCAATCTGCTTGATCCTCGCCGGACTGCTGTATTCGGCGTGGGTGGCCGAATTCTTCCTCGATACCGGACTCGACCCCACCACATCCTTCCTCAGCGAACTCGACGCCCGCGATCAGCCGTACCGCGAATTCTTCTCCACCGCAGACGTCGTCACGGGTTCGCTGATGATTCTCGCCGCGGTCCTCGGCTTCCTGGCAACCCCGCGTCGACGGCTCCTCGTCACCGGCTGGGTGGCGTCGGGCATCTTCGGTGTCGCGACCATCGCCGACGCGAAACTCCCCCTCGAGTGTGTCGCGGCCGACGATCCGAGTTGCCCGATCGAACCCAGCGGGCTCTTCCCGCAACTCCATCATCTTCATGCACTCACCAGCACCATCGCGGTGTTCGCGATCTTCACCGTCATGGTTGCGTTCACGCTGGCCGCGTTCCGCTACCGGCTGTACCCGCTGCTTCGCACACTGGGCCTTGCCGTCCTGATCCTCACGACGCTGGCCACCGCGTGGCTGTTGATCGCCGATAATCTGCCCGGTCAGTACGGTCTCGGCATCGCGCAACGGATTCAAGTGGGCGGCATGTCGGCGTATCTGGTGGTGCTGGGCTGTGCGCTTAGACTCGGCGTATGTCCTTCACCGCGACCGAACTGAACGGATCCAAGGTCGAGCAGTACCAGCAGCTCACCGAGCAGGCCCGCGGCCTGGTCTTCGAAGAACCGAATTTGATCGCGAACGCCGCCAATCTCTCCGCGTTGGTCTATCACGCTCTGCCCGAGGTCAATTGGGTCGGTTTCTACCTGTACGACGGCACCGAACTGGTGGTCGGGCCGTTTCAGGGTCAGCCTGCCTGCGTGCGCATCGCCCTGAGCAAGGGTGTCTGCGGAGCGGCAGCAACTACCCGTGAGACACAGCGCGTCGCGGACGTCCATGCCTTCCCGGGCCACATCGCGTGCGATGCCAACACTCGCTCCGAGGTCGTCGTACCGCTGTACCAGGGCGAGACCCTGATCGGTGTGTTCGATCTGGACAGCCCTGTCCCCGACCGCTTCGACGCCGACGATCAGGCCGGCCTCGAAGCGATCGCGGCGGTTTTTCTCAACTCTCTGGGGTAGAACCAGCTGCCGCCTCGAAGAACCAGGCCATGACCAGCGCACCGGGGTCGACGACGCCGCGTGCGGCCTCACCGACGTAGCTGGCGCGGCCGCGGTTGGCAGTGATGTCCTTCGTCGATTCGGCTCCGGATTTCGCCGCGTCGGCAGCGTCCTGCAGGGTGCCGCCGTCCTTCTCGAGCGCGTCGACGGCCGGGGCGATAGCGTCGACCATCGTCTTGTCGCCCACCCGGGCGCCACCGAGTTCGGTGATGCTGTCGAGTCCTGCCCTGGCGGCCTGTCCGATAGCCGCGAGATCCGGCTCGGTTTCGAGCATCGTCCGGTAGAACTGGCGGAACCAGATGCCGAACAGCGCTCCGGACGTACCGCCTGCGTGGCCGAGGTAGGCCTCGCTCACCCCCTCGAATACCGTTGCTGCCGAGTAGCTTTCCTTCACAGCGTCCAGATCGAGCTGTTCGAGGGCGGCCACCATGTTGGTTCCGAAATCGCCGTCGCCTGCCTTGCGGTCCAGCTCGGTCAGGGCCGGTTCCTCGTCGAGTACCCGCTGCGCCCACGACCCGATCCACTCCGAGACGAACGCCGATCGGTCGCCGGTGTCGGACGGCGTGAAGGTCGGTCCGAATGCGCCGCGTTCGGCCACCGGTTTCGCGCCACGGCTCGATGCGTTGGGCCAGCCGGGTGCGTCGGTGGGTGCATCCCAGAGTTCGAGCATCTCGTCGTCTGCGCGGACCAGGGTGATCGAGGCTCCGCCCATGTTCAGCGCTGTGACGAAGCTCCCGACCAGCGAGCGGGAAATCTCGATCCCTTTGCCGTGGAGGTATTCCGAGAGTTCGCCGAACAGTAGATGCAGTTCCAGCGGATGCGTTGCCCCGAGCCCGTTGACGATCGCGATCACCGTTTCGCCCGACTTCAATCCGAGCGAATCCACGATGGGCTCGGTCAGCTTCTCCACGATTTCCTGAGCGGGCAGCTGGGATACGCGGTCGGTGCCGCGTTCTCCGTGGATACCGATGCCGAGTTCGATCTCTTCCTTGGGCAATTCGAAGGACGGTTCGTCCGCTCCCGGCAACGTAGGCGGGTTCAGCGCGACCGCCATGCTGCGTGCGTTCTCCGCGGTTCGACGCCCCAGCGCGACCACCGCCTGCAGGCTGTCGCCGCGTTCCGCTGCTGCGCCGCACACCTTTTCGACGACGATGGTTGCTGCGGTGCCGCGTCGACCTGGACCGTCCTCGCTCTCACTGGCCACGTCGTCGTCGACGAGAACGACGTCGGCCGCAATACCGTCTTCCTGCAACAGCTCTCGGGCGATCATGAAGTTCATCACGTCGCCGGTGTAGTTCTTCACGATGTGCAGCACTCCGCCGCCGGAGTCCACGGCCTTCGATGCCTCGTGCACCTGGAGCGCGTTGGGTGAGGTGAAGATCAGACCCGGGCACGCGCCGGTGAGCATGCCGCGTCCGATGAAGCCGGCGTGCAGCGGCTCGTGGCCCGATCCCCCACCGGACAGCAGGGCGACCTGACCGTCGGAGATGCGGTAGCGGCGGGTCAGAAATCCGGGATCGGCATGCCACGTGACGTCGTCGGTGGCGGCGACGAAACCGCGGAGGGCGTCGGCGACGAATGTTCGAGGGGAATTGGAGAACATGGCTCCACCCTAACCACCTGCGCCGCGTCCCTTCATCGGTTCTGCAGGACCGATACAGTCGGGGTATGAGTACCGAGACCTGGACGCTCGACGCATCGCACGGCGGACAGTTGGCTGTCCGGACGGATGTCACCGGAAAGGCATCCAAGATGGGGCATCGCCTCACGATTGCGGTGACCTCCTGGACCGCCACCGTCGAGTGGTCCGGGGACGCACCCACCGCGGTCACCCTGGACGCCGAGGTGGGATCGATCGATGTGATCGACGGCGAGGGTGGACTGACGCCCTTGATCGGACCGGAGAAGATAGTAGCGAAAGCCAACGCGCTCAAGAGCTTCGACGCCGGCCGATACCCGTCGATCACATTCCGATCGACCGACATCACCGCCGTCGACGCCGGATTTCGACTGACCGGCATGACGGAGATCCACGGCGTTTCGAGGGAGGTCATCGTGGATGTGAACGTCACCGACCTCGGAGATCGGTGGCATCTCGTTTCGGAAACTGTTGTGCGTCAATCGGATTACAAGATCACTCCGTATTCACAGATGTTCGGAGCCATGAAAGTAGTGGATGAGGTCACCGTGACGTTCGACGCCGAGTATCGCAAGCCCTGAGTCTTTCCAATTCGCCTGTCATGGTGGACACTACGGCGATGAGTCGAAATCGATGGATGTTCGGATCGTGCGTGTCGGCCGTAACGCTGGCTGTGGCGTTGACCGCGGGCTGCAGCAGTCCAGCGACCTCGTCTGCCGATGGACCTCCCGGAGTGAACGTCAACGGCGTCGGAGAAGTGCAAGGTGCGCCGGACACGTTGACGACCCAGATCGGCGTCCAGGCCACGGCCGAGGACGTCACCGCCGCCATCGAACAGGCGAACGCGGCCGTGAGTGACGTCACGGACGCGGTTGTCGCGGCCGGTGTCGCCCGCGAGGACATCCAGACTCAACAGGTGTCGATCGATCCGCAGTACTCCGGCGCACTGCCGGGCGGCACCTCGGCGATTTCCGGTTATCAGGCCACCAACACCCTGCAGGTGACGGTTCGCGACCTGTCGAAGGCATCTGCAGTCCTGGGCGACGCCACGTCGGCCGGCGGAAACGCGACCCGCATCTCCGGGGTCTCCTTCAAGATCGACGACGATTCCGAGCTGATCGCCGATGCCCGGTCCAGGGCGTTCGCCGACGCCCGCGATCGCGCCGAGCAGTACGCGTCACTCGCAGGCGGAGAACTCGGGGACGTTCTGTCGATCACGGAGTCGATCACCGGCCAGGAGCAGCCGAGGTCGTTCGGCGAGTCCGCCACTTCGTTCGACACGGCAGTGCCCATCGAGCCGGGACAACAGACCGTCAGCGTGTCCGTGTCGGTGAAGTGGGCGTTGAACTAGGTCCCGGCCGGCGGTGGCAGGCGGTAGTTCACCGGGGTTGCCGAGAAATCCAGAGGATTGCGGACGCCCTCGGCCGCTGCTCCCGGAACCTGGACTCGCGGTTCGAGCCCGAGCGACTCCGCGAAGGCGAAGGCCTCGTCGATCGAATTGACCGGCCCCGCGGGGACGTTGCGGGCCATCAGTTCTCGGTACCATTCGTCGGCTGTACGTGATCGCAAAGCCGAGTTCAGGATGTCGACCAACTGATCTCGATGTTCGACGCGAGCAGAGTTGGACGAGAAGCGCTCGTCTGCAGCCAGTTTCGGCATAGCCAGCACCTCCGCAAGCTCCGAGAATTGCCGGTCGTTGCCCACTGCCAACGCGAGCGGACGGTCTGCGGTCTCGAACACCTCGTACGGTACGAGCGATGGGTGCTTGTTGCCCATCGGCCGCGGTACGACGCCTGCCCCGAGATAAGCCGAGGACTGGTTGCTCAACGCGGACAATACCGACGCCATCAGTGAGGTATGCACCTGCTGACCCGCACCGGTGCTCGATCGATGATGCAGTGCCGCAAGGATTCCGCTGAGTGCGTGCAGTCCGGTGACGATGTCGACCATCGCCACTCCCACTTTGGTGGGCGTCGAGGAATCGGGGCCGGTGACGCTCATCAGACCGCCGACGGCCTGCACCACCAGATCGTATCCGGGCAGGGCGGAGCCTCCACCGGTGCCGAAGCCGGTGATCGAACAGTAGATCAGACCGGGATTTGTTCGAGCCAGATCCGAGTAGCCCAGTCCGAGCCGGTCCATTGCACCGGCTCGGAAGTTCTCGATCAGAATGTCTGCGCCCGAAACGATCTCCCGCGCCTCGGCTACGCCGCCCTCGGATTGCAGGTCGATGAACCTCGACGTCTTGTTGCGATTGACCGAGTTGAAATACGTTGCCGTACCGGCAGAGTCGTACGGTGGTCCCCACGATCGGGTGTCGTCACCGATCCCGGGCCTTTCGATCTTGATGACCTCGGCGCCCATGTCGCCGAGCATCATCGTCGCGTACGGGCCTGCGAGTACGCGAGAGAAATCCGCGACGACAAGTCCTGCGAGCGGACCGGTGGCATCTGTCATCGGTCCACTGTATTGCGCGGCAGGCTGCAGTTCAGTTCAGGTCCGGAACAAAGGCTCCGAGCACGGCGACCATCGTCTCCACTATGCGCTCGATGGGCGGGCGGGGAGGGTCGGTGCGGGACCAGTCGGAGACGATCTCGGTGAGCGCACCGAGGAATGCCGTTGCGGCCAAATGATATCCACCTGGCGGAACGAAGTCGGAACCGATTTCGGAACGTAGCGTGTTCTCGAAGAAATCAACCCACTGTGCACGACGGCGTGTCCGGTGCTGTTCGACGGCGTCGCTGACGCCCAGCATCTCCAGATAGGAAATTCGCGCCCGTCGCGGGTCACCTCCGATCGATCCGACCAAGGCCGTCATCGCAGCGGCGACGAGCGCGCGGCGATCTCGATCGATGTGTCCGTCGAGCGCTGCCACGACTGCCGCCAGCGCATCGTCCTGGATCAGGTCGTACACGTCGATGAGCAGTGCCTCACGGTTGGCAAATTCGCTGTAGAACTGACTGCGCGCCAGACCGGCAGCAGTGCAGATATCCGCTACCGAGGTGGCTGCATAGCCACGTACCCCGATGACCTCGATCCCGGCGTGCAAGAACCGTGCGCGGCGATCGGCTTTTCGCGCGGCGGACGATTGTCCGGCGTACATGCGGCCCTTATCGTCGGCGACAGTCACCGGCGGAGTCTACCGCCGGTGACTCCGTCGCCCGCCGTGCGCCGATCGGTCTTTTCACGCCCCGATCGGCTTACCGAACAGTCCGGCAATTATCTCGCCTACCGCATCGACGAAGAGCGGGTGTGCATTCGTGTCGAGTGCCATCGAACCGACATCGTTCGTTCGGCAACCCGGTTCCACCGGAATACCGGCAAAGCGGTCGCGCATCCACAACACCGCGCTCGGAAAGGCGATCAACTCCAGAGTGATGTGCTCACTGAAATGATCGCGAGTGTAGGTGACATCGGCACCCGGACGGCTGCAGTACGAATCGACCATCGCATTGACCGGTCCTATCGGCACCAGCCAGTCCGGGTTCGAGTGGTAGACGTAGAGCGGCATGTTGGGAGTGGTGTCGCCGAGCCGCATCGCGGACAGCGCCTTTTTCACCACCGGTTGTTGGATCGGGTCGCCTTCGGTACGGAGGAATCCTTTGAGATTGAGAAACGGCAGTAGTGCAGAGGTGTATCCGACACAGAGATTGTCCTTGGCCGCGAACAGTGTCCTGCCGACCGGATCGATGTGTTCGTCGATGAATCGCGCCAGCTCGGGATCCTCACGACTGGCACCGATGATGCCGGCCGCGACGATGCCCGAGCCCAGGGTGTTGTTGGCGTTGTCGACCAGTGCCCCGAGCTCGGCGGGGGTCCCGCCCTCGGTGACTCCGACGATGTCGAGCTCGGGGGCATAGCTGCCGGCCAGTTCGGCCGCATGTCCGGTGGCTATCGCGCCGCCCGAGTAACCGCTCATCCCTACCTTGGTGGCCTCCCCCGCCAACTGCATAGGCGCGAAGTTCTCGGCCGCTCGGATGCCGTCGAGTGTGATCCGACCGGCCACCGGCCCTGCGGCGAACGAGTTGTTCGGCCCTTGATGATCGGGAACCGACACCGCCCAGCCCTGCGCCAACGCTGCCTGCACCTCGAGGAATTGAGCACCCGACGTGACCGCACCCGTGACCGGCCACGGAATTGCGCCCGCTCGCATCGCGTACGAGGGCGCGCAGTAGGCGGCGAGAGAATCCTCGGCCAATTGGATGGAGATCAACGGGCGCGGTGCGGCGGACGCGCCACGTGGCTTCATGACCGTCGTCACCGCCGCTATCGGCTCGTCGCGACCGTTGTTCGACCGAAACGACAGCTGCCACGCGTCGACCTGCGTGGGGATGACGTTGAGAGTAGCCAGCTCGACGGGTCGTGCGGCGATGATCTGGCCCGGGGCCGCCGCGGCCACCACGTCGGCAGGAGGGAGGTAGAAGTCGGTGTCGAATTCCGGAATCTTCGGCCACGTGAACGGTGCCAGAGGCGGCTGAATTTCCACCTCAGGCGAATCGGGTGCAGCAGCAGCGGGCGTCGTCATGGCGGCGAAAGCCGCTGCGGCGGTCATCACGCTGATCGCTGTACGCAGCGTCCAAGATCGGGCAGAAGACACGGGTGTACTCCTTCGCGCCGGAGGACGGGATCCACAGGAGGCGCGCCCGGCGACGGTTCGTACAGCGCATCCGACAATCTTGGACACCGATGTCCGAGATGGTGCTCAGAACTGTAGAGCGAAGTGGCGTGGATAACAATCCCCGAATCGAAAAAGACTCAGAAGTGAGCCGATTCCAGCTTCAACCGATCGCCTCTCCTGGTCAGGCGACCGCGAACGACCGCTTCGCCAAGCCGAATTGAAAGCCGGTGATGGCTGTGGTCACCGGCGCTTCCGGGTTCTCCGCGGCACCGAGCGTGACGAACAGAGGCGTGAAATGTTCGACGGTCGGGTGCGCATACGGCATTCCCGGTGCAGCGCTCCGGAAGTCCGCAAGTGTGTTGACGTCACCACGCGCCAACGCGTCGGCCGCCCAGAGATCGAAGTCCTCCGACCACGTCGGCACGGTGTTGGTAGCGAAGTTCTCCCGCGAGAGAAACGGCAGTCCGTGCGTCATGAATCCGGAACCGATGACCAGCACACCCTCCGCGCGCAATTCTTTGAGCGCTGCGCCGATGGCCATCAGCCGGTCGGGAGCATGCGTCGGCAGGCTCAACTGGAGAACGGGGACGTCGGCGTACGGGTACATGACCTTGAGCGGAACCCAGGCACCGTGATCGAGGCCGCGGGAGCTGTGGCGGTGCAGGTTCTCCGACGCCGGGAGTGCCGCGGCCACCCGTGCGGCCAAAGCCTCCGCGTCGGGCGTCCGGTATTCCATCGAGAAGTAGCGCTGGGCGAAACCGCCGAAGTCGTAGACCAGAGGGGGCGCAGCCGCCGATGCGGACAAGCTCAGCGGGGCCTCTTCCCAGTGCGCGCTGACGATGAGGATCGCCTTGGGCTTGGGCATCGACTGCGACCAGGTGAACAGCTGGTCCATCCAGAGTGCGTCGTCGAAGACCGGGGGTGCGCCGTGGCTGATGTACAGGGCGGGCATCGGACCGTCGCTCGGAGTCCACAGTTCCTGTGACCTGCTCGCGGGTGCGGTATCGGCGAGAAATGCATCGAACGCTGCACCGGCGACGGGCGGGTTGATCACGGATGTCATGGCGGGTCCCTCGAATGCTTAGGTTGAATCTTCAACTTAGCACCGATTGGGCCCTGCGGCCAGCATGGCTAGGCTCGAGTGCATGTCGGATGCCGTCTATCGCGCTCCCATGCCGAACGGTGTCGAACGCGCCCTCACCTACGGACTGTGTGGGATGGCGGCCGACGACGAACGCTCGCTACGACGCGTCGAGCGCTTCGAGCAGGTTCCGGACGAGTCTTTCGTCTGGACGCGCACCGAGCGTGGCGAGTTCTTTCTCGGGCGAATTTCCGGTCCTCTACGTGAAGATCGCAGCGCCGACGCGGTGGCGTCGAACATGATCTTCGTGCGGGACTGCCAGTGGACGAGCGAACCCGTTCCCGAGCGCGAGGTTCCCGCGGGGACGCTGCAGACCTTCGCGCGCGGTGGCCGCAATTTTCAGCAGACTCACGACCCGCGGGTCGGCGCGGAGTCGGCTAGCGTGTGGCGAGCACGAGGCCGTTGACCTGGGGATCTACCTGCACGACGGAGTAGCCCTGAATCTCGAACTTGTTCTCGCCCTCGGGCGGTCCGAGGACGGCACGGACGATCAGCGTTGCGGCGGCAGCGACGAGTGCGATCACGATGACCACTGCTGCCACGATCAGCAGGGTCCGTGGGCCACCGAACAGGTTCTTCGAGCTCATGGGTCCATCATGGCCCCTGCGGGATGAGACACGAATCGCGCGTACGGAAATAATAAAGGTGTTGATCAGATGAGTTCATGGCTACAGTGAATCTGTGACCGATTCACCCGAGCCCGATTTCTGGTCGTTCATCGAGACCGCCAACACCACGCTGGCCCGGGACTACGGGTTCGAGCACCAGCTGGCCACCGAGGTACTACTGACCCTGAACCGGGCGTCGAACATCGTCACCTACGACCTCGAAGCGACGGTTCATCGCCCGCGAGGCTGGTCGTGGTCGTCGTTCCGGCTGATGTTCGTCACGTGGTTGTCGGGCCCGATCGAGCCCAAGCGGGCGGCCGAGCTGACGGGTATGAGCCGCGCGGCCGTATCCAACCTGTCCAAGACCCTCATCGCCGGCGGACTGCTCGCCAGTACTCCCGACGAGAAGGACGGGCGTTCGGTGCGCCTCGCCCTCACCGCTCAGGGGCACGACGAGATGGTCGAGGCGTTCGCCGAACAGAACGAACGGGAGAACGCGTGGGCCAGCGCGCTCACCGAACCCGAGCAGCGGATCCTGGTGATGCTGTTGACCAAACTCATCACCCACCGCAGCCAATTCGACGTCCGGGGACGCAACTGAGGGTTGCGTAGATCACGCAAAACTAGTTAATGTGTTTACTACAAGTGGTGAACACAACACAGGAGCGATGACGTGGCCCATTACCGGCAGCTCGGATCGGTACCGCCGAAGCGGCACACCCAGCACCGAACCCCCGACGGCAACCTCTACTTCGAGGAGCTGATGGGCGAGGAGGGCTTCTCCTCGGACTCGTCTCTGCTCTATCACCGCCACATTCCGTCGGCCATCGTCGATGCCACGGTCTGGGATCTGCCCGACCAGACAACGACCCCGAATCACCCACTGAAGCCGCGGCACTTGAAGTTGCACGAGCTGTTTCCGGACTCTGTCGTCGGCGACACCGACGTCGTCACCGGTCGCCGGCTCGTCCTCGGCAACGCCGATGTCCGACTCTCCTACGTCGTAGCATCGAAAACCTCACCGCTGTATCGCAATTCGATCGGCGACGAGATGGTCTACATCGAATCCGGTTCAGCCACCGTCGAAACCGTGTTCGGAACCCTCGAGGCGCGGCAAGGCGACTACGTGCTCATTCCGCGTGCCACGACGCACCGCTGGATTCCCGACGGCACCCTGCGCGCTTACGCCATCGAGGCCAACAGTCACATTGCACCGCCCAAGCGCTTTCTGTCCAAGTACGGCCAACTGCTCGAGAACGCTCCCTACTGCGAACGCGATCTCCGCGGCCCCACCGAGCCCCTACTGGCCGACGGCAGCGACGTCGAAGTGCTTGTCAAACATCGTGGTTCGACGGGCATCGTCGGAACCCGATACGTCTACCCCAACCACCCGTTCGACGTGGTGGGATGGGACGGTTGCCTGTATCCGTACACGTTCAACATCTCGGACTACGAACCGATCACCGGCCGGGTTCATCAACCACCGCCTGCGCATCAGGCATTCGAGGGGGCCAATTTCGTGATCTGCAATTTCGTGCCACGCAAGGTCGACTACCACCCGTTGGCAATTCCGGTGCCGTACTACCACTCCAACGTGGACTCCGACGAGATCATGTTCTACGTCGGCGGCGACTACGAAGCCCGCAAGGGCTCGGGCATCGGGCAAGGCTCGATCTCGGTACATCCGGGCGGTCACGCTCATGGGCCGCAACCCGGTGCCTACGAACGTAGTATCGGTGCCGAATTCTTCGACGAGCTGGCCGTCATGGTCGATACGTTCCGCCCCCTCGAACTCGGCGAGGGTGCGCTCGCGTGCGAGGACACCGGCTATGCGTGGACGTGGGCAGGCCGGGGGCCGAACCGATGATCCCTCCGCTCTTCCGTCGCCTGTGCGACGACGCCGCCGCCTTCCCTCCCGGCAATGCGCCGCTCGATGTTGCTGTGGCACAACATCTCGAGCACCGGGCCAGTGCGTTCGCAGACCTCGTCGGCCCGTTGGTCGTTCCGATGGACCGGGTGAACGAGCTGGATCTGGGTGCTCGGATGGAGGTGGCGTTGACCGCACCCGCCGGGCCGGGAAGTGTGGCGGCAGGCCTGCGCGCCGCCGACCGCACGGCCGGCGTGACGGTCGTGTCCATCGAAGTGGCCATGCCCCACGGCACCGACATCGATGAGCTGCGCGGCATCACCCAGGACATCGACATCTATGTCGAGATTCCCCGAGACTCCCGAAAAGACGACATCTTCGACGCCGTCGACGAGTTCGGGTATCGCGCCAAGTTCCGGACCGGCGGCGTCACGGCCGACCAGTATCCGGACGAACACGAGCTCGCCGCGTCCATCTACCGGGCGGCCCAGCGCGAGGTCCACTTCAAGGCCACCGCGGGTCTGCACCATGCCGCCCGTAACACCGATCCCCACAACGGATTCGAGCAGCACGGTTTCCTCAACGTGCTCCTCGCCGCGCAGGCCGCACACAGCGGCGCACGAGTCGGTGAGCTCGAGAAGATACTGGCGATTCGAGACGCAGACGTCCTCGCCGGGCTCGTCGCCGGGATCGAGGGCCAACGCGCCTTTGCCTCCTTCGGCACCTGCAGCATTCGTGAACCCCTGGACGATCTCGTCCGACTCGGACTCGTCCCACCTCTGTGAACCCCATCCCCGTACATCAGGAGCGCCGCCCATGACGCACATCGACATTCCCGCCGATTCCGAGTTCGGAATCGACAACCTCCCTTACGGCATGTTCAGCACTCCGGGCACGGATTCCCGTGTCGGAGTCCGCTACGGCGACAACGTGATCGACCTGTATGCAGCTCTGGGTGACGCAGACTTCGTGTCGACGAGCCTGAACGCATTCATGGCTCGCGGACGCGGTCGGTGGGCGGAGGTCCGCTCGTCGGTCACCGACATGCTCACCGGTGGCACGACCCCCGCGGAAGCAATCGTGCCCGTTTCCGACGTGACGATGCACCTTCCGTTCGATGTGGCCGACTACGTGGACTTCTACGCCTCCGAGCATCACGCAGCCAACCTCGGCCGGCTCTTTCGCCCCGACGCCGAACCGCTGCTACCGAATTGGAAGCACCTGCCCGTGGCGTACCACGGTCGGGCCGGCACGGTCGTCGTCTCCGGCACCGACATCACCAGGCCTCGCGGCCAACGCAAGGCACCCGACGAGGCGTCGCCCACCTTCGGTCCGAGTCGGCGACTGGACATCGAGGCCGAGATGGGCTTCGTCGTCGGCGTTCCGTCCGACGGGCCAATATCGCCGGATCGGTTCTCGGACCACGTGTTCGGAGCCGTCATCGTCAACGACTGGTCGGCGCGCGACATCCAGGCCTGGGAGTATGTTCCGCTGGGGCCGAACCTCGGCAAGAGCTTCGCGACGTCCATCTCGCCCTGGGTCGTCCCGTTGCTCGCATTGGAGCAGGCACGAACCTCGACGCCGGTGCAAGACCCCGAGCCGCTCGAGTACCTCCGCGAATCTCGTTCCTGGGCTCTCGATATCGACTTGACCGTCGTGTGGAACGGGCATGTCGTCTCGCACCCGCCCTACAGTGCAATGTACTGGTCGCCCGCTCAGATGCTCGCACACGAGACCGTCAACGGTGCGACATCGCGAACCGGCGATCTGTTCGCCTCGGGCACCATCTCGGGACCGGAGAAGAATCAGCGCGGCGCGTTCATCGAATTGACCTGGGGTGGAGCAGAACCCGTGACCCTCGGATCAGAGAACCGAACCTTCCTCGAGGACGGTGACGAGGTTGTCATCGCCGCGAGTGCGCCTGGACCCAACGGATCTCGCATCGGATTCGGTGATGTCCGGGGTCGCATCAAGCCGGCCTGAACAGCTACCAGTCCGAGCGCACGATGAGGGACTGCTCGATTTCGAGTGCTGCGTCGCGCACGGCCTGCCCCCACAACACGCCGGCCGAGGTCGACACCCTCTCGATCGGTCCCGCGACGCAGACGGCGGCCACGATGCGCTGGTCTCGGCGAACCGGGGCGCTCACCGAGGTCAGTCCCGGGGTTCGCTCGGATACAGATTCCCACCACCCGAGTTCGCGGCTCTCGGAGTCGGCGTCGAGATCGCCGGCCAACACGTGACCGGCCGACCCCGCTCCGAGCGGAAGTAGCGCCCCCACCGGCAACGACGCGCGGAGTTCGTGCTGGGAATCCTCGGAGACCAGGCACAACCGATGCGATCCCCGCAATACCCACAGCTGGGCGGATTCTCCGGTCTCTTGCCGCAGGCGCCTGAGAATCGGTACCGCGAGCCCGCTGAGAGTGGAGGTGCCGAAGCGGTCACCGGGATGAAGAAGACCGTCGTTGTCCCGGCGGAGCATCGAGTACCGCACCATCTCGCCGACCAGTCGATAGACCGTCGATGCAGACAGGCCCAGTATTTTGGCGAGGTCACCGGTGGTTCGCGGACATGCCTCGACGGCATTGAGAATCGCCGCGGCCCGGGCCAGCACCCCGGTAGTGGTGTCGGCGCTACCGTCCGTCACTGCTGTCGACCTCCGTTTTCGATTCCCGTACAGCATCGGCTACATGGCCGACACTGCTTACGCAGCATAGGTGTCGGACCGGTCCGTGACGCTGTCAGCAGGGCCGAGCGCCACGATGGACGCCGGCCAGATCGCGGTAGGTGAGCGCGTTGGCTGTGCAGTGCTCCACCTCCTCGTCGGTCAGTTCCCGCCGAACCTTGGCAGGGACACCGGCGACCAATGATCTCGGCGGGATCTGTGCACCTTCCGTCACCAGTGCACCTGCGGCAACGAGACAGTCCTCTCCCACCACGGCACCGTTCATGATGACGGCAGCCATGCCGACCAAGGTTCCGTCGCCGACGGTGCAACCGTGCAAGACGGCATTGTGTCCCACACTCACGTTGCGTCCGATCGTAAGCGGGAAGCCCGGATCCACATGTGCGACAACACCGTCCTGAATGTTGGACCCACCACCGATTGTGATCTCCTCCGAGTCGGCCCGTAGAACGGCCTGGTACCAGACACTGCTGTCCGGACCGAGATTCACTCGGCCGACGAGCGTCGCGGTGGGGGCGAGCCACGCGGATGCGTCGACGGTAGGAGATCCGCACTCGAGCGCGAGCAGCATCGACCCTGGGTTCTTGTCGGTCATGAGTTCCTGTTTCCTTCCAGCGGCACGAATATCTGAGAAATCCACATCACAGTGGTTGTCATACGTGAGCCAGCACACTATGGTCATTCCTACCAGGAGATAATACCTTTATCAAATAATGATAATTGGCATCTTCACTCTGACTTACTACGTACTGCAGGGAGTGACCACCGGTGTCCATCACCACTGAGAACGGCCCTTTGCACGGAATCCGTGTGATCGAGCTGGGCAATTTCATCGCTGCACCCTTCGCGAGTCGCCTTTTCGCCGACTTCGGTGCCGACGTCATCAAGATCGAGCGCCCCGGCGTCGGCGACGAACTTCGCGGCTGGCGTCGAAGCCGTGGAGACACCTCCATGATGTTTCGAACCATTGCTCGCAACAAGCATTCGGTGACTCTCGATCTGCGTACCGACGAAGGCCGCGATCTCGCGCTGAAGTTGGTCGAGACCGCCGATGTCGTCGTGGAGAACTTCCGGCCCGGCACCCTCGAGCGGTGGGGACTGGGACCCGACCGACTACAGGAAGCCAATCCCGACGTGGTCATGGTCCGTATCTCGGGCTACGGCCAAACCGGTCCGCATCGAGACCGGGCCGGATTCGGCGGGGTAGCAGAAGCATTCGGCGGATTGCGCCACGTCACCGGCCACGCGGATCGCGAGCCCGTTCGGCCAGCAGCACCCATCGGCGACGTACTGGCCGGATTGCACGGTGCCGTCGGCGCTCTCGTGATGCTCCTGGCTCGCGAACGAAGCGGAGATCATTCCCGGCCCAAGGTTGCCGACGTCGCACTGTACGAGGCGGTGTTCATGGCCATGGAATCGCTGGTCCCGGACTACGACGCATACGGCACGGTTCGCCAGCGCACAGCGGGCAATCTTCCCGGCGTGGTCCCCAGCGGCATCTATCCGTCCCAGGATGGCAGCGTCATGATCGCCGGGAACTCGAGTAGTGTGTTCGGACGGCTCATGACTGCGGTGGGCCGAGCAGACCTGGCCGCCGACCCGGAACTGGCGAACGGCGACAAACGATTTGCGCGCGAGGCCGAACTCGACGGAGCCATCTCCGACTGGACGTCGGCAAGGCCGACAGCTGTTGTCGTCGACGAACTCGGTGCCGCCGGTATACCCGTCGGAGAAGTGTTCGACGCAGCTCAGATCGCCGAGGACGAACACTTCGTTTCACGCGGGATGGTCCAACCTCTGAAAGTCTCTGTGGAACAGGGCAGTACCGAGGAAGTGCGCTTTCCCGGAGTGGTTCCACGCTTCGGCGACGAACCCACCGCCGTGAAGTGGGCCGGACCGGACCTCGGCGAGCACACGGACGATGTTCTCGGCCGCATGCTCGGACTCACCGAGGAGCAGCTCGACGATCTCCGCGCCAGGAAGGTGATCTGACATGCCTCGCGTACACATCACCGACGTTTATCTCCGCGACGGATTGCAGGACGAGAAGTGCATCGTCCCCACGGAGGACAAACTCGCCGTACTCGACGCCACCCTCGCGTCGGGCATCACGACCGTCGAGATCGCCTCGTTCGTCTCTCCCACCCGAGTGCCACAGATGGCCGACGCCGAAGAGGTCGTCGCGCGTGCACCGCGCCGATCCGATATCCGTTACACCGCATTGACATTGAACGGACGGGGAGTGCACCGGGCCGCCGAGACCGACATCGATGTGATCCAGGTCGTCACCTCCGCCAGTGAGGGCCACAGCCGCGCGAATGCCGGACGGTCGTCCGAGGACGCTCTGCAGGATCTGCATCGTGCAGTCGCGGCGCATCCGGATCGGACGTTCATCGGGGGAGTCAGTACCGCTTTCGTGTGCCCGTTCGATGGCATCATCACGCCCGCACGGCTCGTCGAGGTCTGCACGCGTATGGCCGACATCGGCGTATCGAGCCTCGGTCTCGCGGATACCCTCGGCATCGCGACCACGGATCAGGTACTGGCCGGAGCCGACGCCGTCCGAAAGGCGTTGCCGGAGTTGATGATCAGCCTGCACCTGCACAACGCCCACGACCAGGCCCTCGAGACAGCGGTACGTGCAGTGCTCGACCTCGAGATCGAGCACTTCGACAGCGCGCTCGCCGGTTACGGCGGTTGCCCCTTCGCCCCGGGCGCGCACGGAAACCTGGCCACCGAGCAGCTCGTCGACAGGTTCCATCGCGCCGGAATCGACACCGGTATCGACACGGCTGCTCTGGCCGCCGCTGCCGATCTCGCTCGTTCAGTGGTCGATCGCGCTCTCCCTCTCCCCACTTCTGCTTCCGCTCTCTGATCAGGCGGGCTCCGGTCCGCGCATCGCCGATTCCCCTACGGCACAACCTCATCCTCCGTCCGAAAGGCCAGCCATGGTCTACGCAATCTCGATCATCGCCCTCATCGCAATCTTCACGGTCGCGACGATCACTCCCATCAACATGGGCCTACTGGCCTTCGCCGGCGCCTTCCTCATCGGTGGCGCGATATCCGGCATACCTATCGAAGACATCATCGACGCATTCCCAGGTAGCACCTTCATCATCGTCGGTGGCATCACCTTGTTGTTCGCCATCGCCAAAGCCAACGGAACCATCGACGTCGTCATCGATCGATCCCTCCGGCTCGTGGGCGGACGGCGCTGGGCCATCCTGTGGATGATGTTCCTGCTGTCCGGCCTGTTGATGGCCCTCGGATCCGTGCTCGCCGTCGGCATGCTGGCACCGATCGCGATGCCGCTGGCCAAGCGCAACAACATCAATCCCTTCCTGATGGGCATGGTCGTCAGCCATGGCGCGCTCGCCTGCTGCTTCTCCCCGATCAACCTCTACGGCGCTTTCGTCAACGGCTTGATGGACTCCACCGGTGTGGGCTCACATCCGCTCGCGCTGTTCCTCATCCCGTTCGTTCTCAACACGCTGATCGCACTGGTGCTCTTCCTCGTTCTCGGCCGCGACCTGATCAAAGACCGCACGCGTGCGTTCGATGTCCAGGATCTCCGCGACCAGGAGGGCGGGCTGCCGGTGCCGTCAGGACCGCGTCCGGGCAACACCGGGTTGCCCGAGGGCAGCGGTGGCGGCACCGCCGTGCAAGTCGAAGCCGATCCGATCGAAGCAGCCTCGGTCACAACGGTTCCCGATCAAGCCGTTCCCCTGACTCGAGTGCGCGTACTCACGCTTCTCGGTATTGCCGCCCTGGTTCTGCTGTCCGTGACCTTGGGCGTCGACATCGGCGTCAGCGCGATCTGCGTGTCGGTCGTGTTGTTGCTGCTGGCACCGAAGACTCATCCGAAGGTGGTCGACAACATCGCCTGGCCTGCCGTGGTTCTGGTATGCGGTGTTCAGACGTACATGGCGGTCATGACCCAGAACGGTACGCTGGGATTCCTCGGCGACGCCGCCTCCGCCCTGGGATCACCACTGCTGACGGCACTCATCCTGTGCTACGCGGTGGCCATCATCTCGGCGTTCGGATCGTCGATCGGCACCATCGGTATCGCCCTCCCACTCGCTGCACCCATGCTCGCCGCCGGCGAGCTGGGAGCCATCGGATTCGTTGCTGCCATTGCATTCTCGGCGACGGTGGTGGACGTGAGCCCGTTCTCCACCAACGGCGTGATGGTCCTGGCCGAGGCACGAGTGGACGACAAAGCCCGATTCCAGCGAAAGATGTTGGGTTACTGCGGACTCGTCGTTCTCCTCGCTCCGCCGACCGTATGGTTGCTGACGGTGGTCGGGCCTTCGATGACCTGATTCGAGAGCCTCTTCGGCCCCTGCCTCGACGCGGACGTGCTCAGTCGCGCGTTCGTCGATAAGCAGGGGCCTTCGGCGTTCTCTCGGCCTCGGCGGTGTTCAGCAACGGCATCGCTCGAAACTCGACCAGTTCCGAGAGCACGACCACACTGGTGGACCGTGCGATCGTACGAGACTGGTTGAGCACGATCAGAGTTCGCTGCAGATCGTCGTGCGAGGCGGCCGCGACCCGGCACAGTACGTCGCCGGCACCGGTCGTTGCGAATGCTTCCAACACCCCGGGTATTTGCTCCAGAACAGCGACGACGTCACCGAGAGCGCCCTGGGCGATCTCCAACGTCACGAACGCCTGAACGCCGTAACCTGCTGCAGCCAAGCCGATTCGAGGTTGATACCCCCTGATGACACCGGTGTCCTCCAGTCGCTGCAGACGGGCCGACACAGTGGCACGCGCAACGCCGAGCGTCCGCGACAGCTCGAGCACGCCGATCCTCGAATTGTCATGCAGCGCAGCGAGCATCGCCCGGTCCAACTCGTCCAATGTGGATTCCATCGCGCACCTCCAGTTTTCTGTACGAATTGTATAGCACGCCGCGCATTCTCCTGGCCCATCTGTACAGCTCAGATAGCAGAAGGTCGGTCGATTGACACCTCTCACCGGCAATGTTTGAGTCATCAGGACAGTTCGCTCAGCTCGAACCGAAGGCGGCCGATCCCCTCGTCGCCGCGCCCGAGCCATCACACCAACCAGGGAGCCTTCATGAGCCTCGACAGCATCCTCAATGACGACGAAAGATTGGCCGATCTCGATGCAGATCAGCTTCGACAGCTCGTCGGCCTTGTCGAGTACGACGACAAGAAAGATCCCTTTCCGGTCAGCGGCTGGGACGCCATCGTGTGGGTCGTCGGCAACGCGACGCAGACCGCACACTTCTTCCAGTCCGCGTTCGGCATGGAGCTCGTTGCCTACTCGGGCCCGACAACGGGCCAACGTGACCACCACGCGTACGTGCTCAAGTCCGGCGCAGTGCGTTTCGTCATCAAGGGAGCCGTCGATCCGGACAGCGATCTGGTCGCCCACCACACCCGCCACGGTGACGGCGTCGTCGACATCGCGCTGGCCGTACCGGATGTGGATCGATGCATCGAACATGCGCGGGCCCAGGGCGCTCGGGTACTGCAAGAGCCGACCGACATCTCCGACGAGCACGGCACAGTCCGCACCGCGGCCATCGCGACCTACGGCGACACCCGGCACACGTTGGTGGACCGCTCCCGCTATACGGGCACCTACCTCCCGGGCTATGTACCGCGAACGTCGACGTTGCAGCGACCGGAAGGCGCTCCCAAGCGCATCTTCCAGGCCCTCGATCACGTGGTCGGCAATGTCGAGCTCGGCAAGATGGACGAGTGGGTCGACTTCTACCACCGCGTCATGGGTTTCACGAACATGGCCGAGTTCGTCGGGGCCGATATCGCCACCGATTACTCGGCGCTGATGAGCAAGGTCGTCTCCAACGGCAATCACCGCGTGAAGTTCCCACTGAACGAGCCGGCCATCGCCAAGAAGCGTTCACAGATCGACGAGTACCTGGACTTCTACCGAGGCCCCGGAGCACAGCATCTGGCGCTCGCGACCAACGACATCCTGTCCTCGGTCGATGCCCTCCGCGCAGCGGGCGTCGAATTTCTCGCCACACCCGATTCGTACTACGAGGACCCGGAACTGCGGGCCCGTATCGGCAACGTCCGGGTACCGATCGAAGAGCTGCAGAAGCGCGGCATTCTCGTCGACCGTGACGAGGACGGGTATCTGCTGCAGATCTTCACCAAGCCACTGGTCGATCGCCCGACGGTATTCTTCGAGCTGATCGAACGCCACGGCTCACTCGGCTTCGGCATCGGTAACTTCAAGGCACTGTTCGAGGCCATCGAGCGGGAGCAGGACGCGCGCGGAAACTTCTGACTCGTGATCTGTTCGACGCCGCCCACTGTCAGCGTTCGGTGGGCGGCGTCGTGCGTCCCAGACCGCCTCGGTCCTCGTCGAAGATCAGCCATGTGCGGGTCGCCCGAACGCCGTCGAGCGATTGCAGGCCCTCGAGCACCACCAGCCGCAGGCTCTCGTTGTCGGGAGTCCTGATGAGTACCAATACGTCGAAATCCCCCCCGAGCAAGCTGAAATGGTCGACGAATTCCATCGCCCTCAGCCCCTCCGACACGGTCCGCCACGAATCCTGACGGATGGACAACGCGATGAACGCCGAGGTTCCGAGCCCGGACGCCGCGTGATCCACCTGCACGGTGAACCGTTCGATGACACCGGAATCCTTGAGTCTGTCCACCCGCGTATAGGTATGTGCCCGCGAGAGATTCAAACGATCGGCCAGTACCCGCATCGAGACCCGGCCGTCTGCGGTGAGCTCGGCGAGGATGCGACGATCCGTGTCGTCCAACTCCACACGCCTCGAAACGTCGTCCATTCGTCCGCTCCTACCTCGTGGTTTGTTGCGCCGATCGGACAGATTCTGGTTTCGCGCGGCGATCGGCGGCCATATGTCTGCAATTCTACGACCTTCGGGCTTGTTCATCACAAAATCGGCCAGAATCGCCGTACAAGCCGATTTCAGGAGAGTGCGTCATGACGACCGTCGAGAAGGTAGCGGCAACGTCCTACCAACAGTTCATGCCCGCCGACCGTCCCGTGCAGTATCTCGCGCCGGACGGGACGGGCGTGGACAGTGCCGCCCGCTACGCACACCCGTCCAACGAGCGCCTGCTCGAGATGTACCGCTCGATGGTGCACGGTCGCCGATTCGACCAGCAGGCAACAGCTTTGACCAAGCAGGGCCGTCTCGCGGTCTACCCGTCCTCGCGCGGACAGGAGGCCTGCCAGATCGCCGCAGCCCTCTGCCTGGGCGAGCAGGACTGGATGTTCCCCACGTACCGTGACTCGATGGCTCTCGCGGCGCGAGGCGTCGACCAGGTGGAGTTGCTCGGTATGCTCGCCGGCTACTGGCACTGCGGCTACGATCCGACCGCCTACAAGGTCGCTCCCCAATGCACCCCACTGGCAACACAATTGCTCCACGCGACCGGATTCGCGTATGCCGAGGCCAAGCAGGGTCGCGACACCATCGCCCTCGCGTTCTGTGGAGACGGAGCCACCAGCGAGGGCGACTTCCACGAGGCCCTCAACTTCGCCGCGGTGTTCCGGGCCCCGGTCATCTTTCTGGTGCAGAACAACGGCTTCGCGATCAGCGTTCCGCTGGCACGTCAGAGTGCGGCTCCGTCGTTGTCGCACAAGGGAGTCGGCTACGGAATCGGCAGCGAGCAGGTCGATGGCAACGACCCGATTGCCATGATGGCCGTGATGGACGAGGCCGTGAAGTACGTCAGAGCAGGCAAGGGGCCGGTGGTCGTCGAGGCGCACACCTACCGCATGGACGCGCACACCAACGCCGACGATGCCACGCGCTACCGCAAGGCCGACGAGGTCGAAGGGTGGCTGGCCCGAGATCCGCTCTCGCGCCTCGATTCCTACCTCGAAGGCCAGGGGCTACTCACCGACGAGCTGCGCGAGCAGATGACGGTATCGGCCGACGCCGACGCCGCTGCGCTTCGCGCCGGCATGAACGTCGAGCAGGAAGTCGACCCCAAGGATCTGTTCCGGTTCGTCTACTCCTCCCCCACACCCGCCCTGATCGAACAACGCGATCAGGTTGCCGCCGAAATCGCTGCAGGAGAACTGTCATGACCACGATGACCATGGCCGGAGCACTGAACGCCGCCCTGCGCGACGCGTTGACCGAGGACGAGAAGGTCGTCGTGTTCGGCGAGGACGTCGGCACACTCGGCGGCGTCTTCCGCGTCACCGACGGACTGACCCGCGACTTCGGCGACGACCGCTGCTTCGACACCCCGCTCGCCGAGTCGGGTATCGTCGGATTTGCAATCGGAATGGCGATGTCGGGTTACAAGCCCGTCGTCGAGATGCAATTCGACGCCTTTGCCTACCCGGCCTTCGAGCAGATCGTGTCTCATGTGGCCAAGCTGCGCAACAGAACTCGTGGCTCACTCACCGCGCCGATGGTCATACGCATCCCGTTCGCCGGCGGTATCGGCGGCGTCGAGCATCACTGCGACTCGTCCGAGGCCTACTACGCCCACACCCCGGGCCTGAAGGTCGTCTCGCCGTCCACTGTCGCCGACGCGTACTCGCTCATGCGCGACGCCATCGCCGATCCGGACCCGGTGATCTTCCTCGAGCCGAAGCGGCTGTACTTCTCCAAGGACGACATCGAATTGACCAAGACCGAGCCGATCGGCACCGCCGTCGTCCGCCGTGCCGGTACCGACGTCACTCTTCTCGCCTACGGCGCCACCGTGTCGGTGGCCATGCAGGCCGCGGAGTTCGCAGCCGAGGACGGCCGGAGCGTCGAAGTGATCGATCTGCGATCGCTCAATCCGTTCGACGACGAGACCGTCGCGGCCTCGGTACGTAAGACCGGACGCTGCATCGTGATCCAAGAAGCGCAGGGATTCTCCGGTGTCGCCGCAGAGATCGCGTCGCGGGTATCCGAGCGTTGCTTCCATCACCTGCACGCTCCGGTACTGCGGGTCACCGGTCTCGACATCCCCTACCCCGCACCGAAACTGGAGCACTTCCACCTGCCGTCCGCTGACCGTGTGCTCGACGCGATGGACCGACTGCAGTGGAACGACGCCCCCGACCTGAGCAAGGCGGTCACGGTATGAGCATGCAGGTGTTTCTGCTCCCCGACCTCGGGGAAGGACTGACCGAGGCCGAGATCGTCGAGTGGAAGGTCAAGCCCGGCGACACCGTCACCATCGATCAGGTGGTCGTCGAAGTAGAGACGGCGAAAGCCTCCGTCGAGGTGCCCTGCCCGTTCGAGGGTGTCGTCGGTGAACTGCATGCGGCCGAGGGCACGTCACTCGCCGTCGGTGCTCCGCTGATCAGCATCACCGGCGGTGCTATTTCCGATACGCCTGCCGCCCATGAGCGGTACCGCGAGGAAGAACGCGCCGGCTCGGGCAATGTGCTCATCGGCTACGGCACAGGACACGGCCCGACCGGTCGTCGCAAGCGGAGTGCGGCTCCGCCGCAGCAGAGAGCGGCTGCGCCGCAGGTGAGCGGAAACTCGACCCAGGCTACGAGTTTCCACTCACATGCGCCGAAGGTGCTCTCCCCGATCGTTCGCAGCATGGCGTTGCAGGGTGGGCTGGATCTGGCGTCTATCGATGTCGCCGGCAGTCATGGAGTTATCACCCGCGCGGATGTGGAACGGGCACTGACCTCGAGCACTCCGAGTGCCGAGGGAGTCACTCGAATCCCGATCACCGGGATTCGTAAGACAATCGCAGACAAGCTCTCTCGCAGTCGTGCGGAGATTCCCGAGGCCACGGTGTGGGTCGACGTCGACGCGACGGCTCTGATGCAGGCCCGACGCGACCTCGATGCCTCCATAGACGGCGTCAAGGTGACGCTGCTGGCGGTCCTCGCCAAACTCACAATGATCGCGCTGGCCAAGTTCCCGGAGCTCAACAGCACGGTCGACACCGCTGCAGGCGAGATCCTGCGTTACGAGAACGTCGGACTCGGCATCGCCGCGCAGACCGACCGTGGACTGATGGTTCCCGTTGTGCCGCAGGCCGACAAGGCCGATCTGAAGGAACTCTCCGAGCGGTTGGCCGAGTTGACCGAACTCGCGCGAACCGGCTCACTGCCCGCAGCTCGGCTGAGCGGCGGAACGTTCACCCTCAACAACTACGGAGTGTTCGGGGTCGACGGCTCGGCCGCGATCATCAACCACCCCGAGGCCGCGATCCTGGGCATCGGCCGCATCATCGACCGTCCCTGGGTGGTCGACGGCCAATTGGCCGTCCTCAAGGTCGCGCAGTTGTCGTTGGCGTTCGATCACCGCGTGTGCGACGGCGGAGTGGCCGGCGGGTTCCTGCGCACCGTTGCCGATTTTGTCGAGAACCCCGTCGTGGCATTGGGATCCGTCCGATGAGCGACGTGGACGTTCTCATTCTTGGTGGAGGGTCGGGCGGCTATTCGTGCGCCCTGCGGGCCGAGCAACTCGGACTGACGGTCGCGCTGGTCGAGGAAGACAAGCTCGGTGGCACCTGTCTGCATCGCGGATGCATCCCCACCAAGGCCCTGTTGTACACCGCCGAGGTTGCCGACGCGGTGCGCGGCTCGGCGCATGTCGGCGTCACCGCATCGTTCACTGGTGTGGACATGCCCGCGGCACTGGGCTATCAGCGCAGCGTCGTCGCCGGCCTGTACGCAGGTCTGCAGGGATTGCTGAAGCGTCCGGGTATCGAAATCGTGTCCGGTCGTGGACAGGTGGTCGGTCCTCGTACCGTCGAGGTGGAGGGTCGACGCATCACCGGGGGCTCGCTGGTTCTCGCCACCGGCTCGTATTCACGCACCATCCCCGGTATCGAACTGGGGCCGCGCGTGCTCACGAGTGACGGGGCATTGTCCCTGGATCGGGTTCCGGAGTCGGTCGTCGTGCTCGGCGGCGGTGTGATCGGTATCGAGTTCGCCAGTATCTGGGCATCGTTCGGCGCGAAGGTCACCGTCGTCGAGGCGCTCGATCGCATCGTTCCCGGTGAAGACGAATGGTCCTCGAAGCAGTTGACCAAGGCATTACGTAAGCGCGGCATCGACATTCGTACCGGCACCAAGGTCGAGTCCGTCACCGAATCTCCCGACGCAGTCTCTGTGTCACTGTCGTCCGGGGACACCCTCTCGGCCGACCTCGTCCTGGTGTCCGTCGGACGTGGACCCCGCACCGACGGTCTCGGTCTGGCTGAGCAGGGCATCGCCACCGAACGCGGCTTCGTAACCGTCGACGACAACCTCCTCACCACCGTGGACGGCGTCTATGCCGTCGGCGACATCGTGGCGGGGTATCAGTTGGCTCACCGCGGAGTTCAGCAAGGCATCTTCGTCGCCGAACACATCGCCGGCCTGGCACCGGCACGCATCGACGGCGATCTCGTTCCGCGCGTGACCTATTCACACCCGGAGGTCGCGTCGGTGGGACTCACCGAAAAGGCCGCGGAGCAGACATACGGCACCGTGACCTCCGTTGTCTACGACCTCGGCGGCAACGGCAAGAGCCGCATCCTGTCCACCGCCGGTGGAGTCAAAGTGATTCGAGCCCGTGACGACGGCCCGGTTGTCGGTGTTCACCTCCTCGGTGACCGCGTGGGCGAGCTGATCGGCGAGGCACAACTCGCCGTGGCATGGGAAGCACTGCCATCTGAAGTCGGGAGTTTCGTGCATGCTCACCCCACGCAGAACGAGGCACTCGGTGAGGCGATGATGGCGCTGTCGGGACGTCCGCTGCACGCGCACAGTTGACCGCTGCCGGAACAGGTTTCGTCATGGTCGACCCGATGTCAGGTCGGGCCCGGGTCGGGTGGGGCTCGAACTGTGCACGATCAGTGTGCGCGCAGAGTCGCAGACCTGGGCCGGATCGGTGCTGAAGAAATACCTCCACTCGTTCGACGGCGAGGCTGGAGCATCGGGGTCGAGCGGGGCGGCGACCAGGGCGCAGTAGAACCGTTGGCCGATGACGGCGATGGCACCGATTCTTTCCGAGGGTTGAACCAGGTCGGCGTGGCGCACCCCATCGGTGGCAGTGAACAGTGCGCGCGGTGCGTCGAGCGCTTTGACGTACGGGTGTCGGCGCGCCAGATGCTGCAGTTTGCGCGCCATGTCTGCGCTGCACAATTCCGGTTCGCGGAACGCGACGACGATCGTCAGAGTCTCGGTGGTCGTCATCGCGAAGTCGAGCAAATGGTCGGAGATGGACGTGAGGAGCGAGATCGACGTCGTGTCGGTGGCGCGGTCGTCGAGAATGTCGGTCAACGGTCTCGTCACAGGAGGGCGTGGCTGCACAGGAAAGGAGGAGGTCGGGGATGCATCGAGGGGGCCGGGACGGCCGAGATGAAACCCTTGCCCGTAGTCGGCACCCCACGCCAAGGCCTTGTCCTTCTGTCTCTCGGTTTCGATTCCTTCGGCGATGAGTGTCACCTCGAACCGGCTCGAGTATGCGAGCACGGCGAGCAAGGTGGCGAGCTTGTCGCCGGGGAGGTCGTCGTCGAGCAACGATCTGTCGAGTTTGATCACTTCCGGTGCCAGAAGGGGCAGCAGTACCAGAGAGTCGGGGTCGGCACCGACGTCGTCGAGAGCGATGGTGACTCCGTCACGTCGGAGTCGGTCCGCCGATCTGAGCAGGCGTGCAGGGTCGGTGAGCAGGGAGCGTTCGGGGAATTCCGCAACCGGCCGAACCTGGGAGCCGCCTGCGCGGAGCAACTGGCTGAGGCGGCGGACCGAGGCCGACGAGTTCTCGGAGGACATCGCTTCGGCTTCGATGTTGACGAACAACGTACGCGGCGCGTGGTCTGCAGGGGTCGACTGTGCCGCTGTGGTGACTGCCGACTCAATGCATCTGCGGTCCAACTCGTCGACCATTCCCATGGTGCGAGCGATGTCGAAGATCTGTTCCGGCGAGGTGTCCGGAAACGCCGGCCACCGGGTGAGTGCCTCGTGCGCGACGACCAACCCGGTTCTCGAGTCGACGATCGGCTGAAAGATCGAGGTCAGTGAGCCGAAACGCTCGTCGAAGCCCCTGTCGACGCCCAATTCTCACCCCACGTTCTCGGTCCCACCGCTGCACGTACACAGAGACTTTCGTTCCCTGTGCCGCGGCACGCGGGCGCGTTGTCCGTACGCGGGGCTTCGCCACAGCGGATGGACGGCGTCTGCTTAGTTCTTATCAAGCGATTCGCAGCCTGGCAATGATTGCCGCCCGTTGTTCAGTAACGTGAACCAGCCTGGTGTCGCGTCCGGCTGTAGGACGTGATCAGTGCCGCCCGTCGGCGACAATCATCCGAAAGATGCGGAGACTCAGCAATGTCAGAGCACAGAGTGTTCGATCCGTCCGAGCACGAACACGACTCGATCGTCCGTGGTCTGATCGACGATCCCGCCATCGGCGTCGTCGACACGACACCCGACCAGTTGGCCTCGCTTCGTGGGCTACTTCCCGCGATCGCCGGCGACCTCGCGGAAGAGCCACGGTGGGTGTACTACCCATGGCGGCGCTCACTGGTGCGGGTCCTCGGTCCACGCGGCTTCGATCGGCTGCGACTGGACCGCAACAGAAACAAGATCACCACCGAAGAGCAAGCTCGGTTCAGAGGTCTGCGGGTGGGAATCGTCGGGCTGAGTGTCGGTCATGCCGTCGCGCATACCCTCGCACTGGAGGGATTGTGCGGGGAGTTGCGTCTGGCCGACTTCGACGAGCTCGATCTGTCGAATCTCAACCGCGTCCCGACTTCGGTGCTCGATCTGGGCGTGAACAAAGCGGTCGTGGCAGCCCGACGAATTTCCGAGCTCGACCCCTATCTGAATGTGCAGGTCTTCGCGAACGGTGTGACGGCCGAGACGCTCGGTGGCTTCCTCGACGGACTCGATCTCGTCGTCGAGGAATGCGACTCGATCGACACCAAATTGCTGGTCCGCCACCACGCCCGCGCCCAAGGTATTCCTGTGGTGATGGAGACCAGCGACGGAGGCGTCCTCGATATCGAACGCTTCGATCTCGAACCCGACCGACCGGTGTTTCACGGGCTGCTCGGCGAAATGGACACCGCGGATCTGGCCGACATGACCATCGAGCAGAAGAGCACAATTGCAGCGACGTTGCTCGAACCGAGCAAGCTGACCCCTCGAATGATTGCGTCGGTGCCGGAGATCGGGCGCACGCTCTCGACGTGGCCCCAGCTCGGCGGAGACGTCGCACTCGGGGGTGCCGCTGTAACCGCTGCCGTGAGGGCATTCGGCCGCGGCGAACCACTCCCTTCAGGTCGGCGGCGGATCGATCTGGATGGATTGGTACGCACCGGCCTCGACCCTGCCGCCGGTCCTGCAAACGTGTGAGCGGGCGCACCACCGGCGAGGAGCTCCGACAGATACTGTTTGTGGGGTTCGCCCAACCCTGATCCGAGGAATCATTCGATGAACGTGATCGACCAGTCGCCTCGTCGGCGCACGAACTTCTGGCGATCACGGCTCGACACCCGCACGGCCGCAGTCATCGCGAGCGCCACCGGTGCGGTGCCGCTGTTGGCCATTGCGCTGCTGTCACCGACATTCCTACGGCCGAACGCACTTCCGGTTCTCATCGCCGTGCTGACGTTTACTGCAGTCACCGTGCTTTTCGCCGCCAGGGTGGGGCGGTTGAGCGAACGCCAATTCGCGGTCCTGGGTTTCGGGGGTATGACCGGAGTCGCGATCAGTGCCTACCTGATCGCGGATCCGGCAGGAACGCGTGCGGTCACCTCGATGTTGGCCATCGTTCCGGCCATCGCCGCATCGAGCTCACCACCACGTGTGACTGCCGGCCTGTCCGCGGTCTCGGTGGTGATGGCCACGGCACTGTCGGTGATCAGTGTGGGATCTTCAGGGTGGGCGGTGACTGCGGTCGCTATCGGTGCCGCCGTGACCACGGTGCTGGTGCCGGTCGCGCTCATCGGTGGCCTGCGCCGAACACTGTCGGTGGTCAACCGGAAACTGCAACAACTGGCCGACACGGATCCGCTGACCGGTCTGGTCAATCGACGCGGACTGCTGTCGAACGCCGGGATCCTGGTGCACGAGGCCTGCGAGCGAGGGAAACCGTTGTCTGCGCTCGTAGTCGACGTCGACTACTTCAAGGCCGTCAACGACACGGCCGGTCACACAGCCGGCGACCGAACGCTCGCCGCGGTTGCCGCCACCCTGGCGAATGCGGTGCACGCGGTGGTCGGCGCATCGGATGCGGTGGTTGCCCGGACCGGCGGCGAAGAGTTCCTGATCCTCGCCACACACCGAGAGGATCACGAGCTCACGCGGCGGATACTCGACCGAGTCCGGTCCGACTGCACGGTGACCGTGAGTATCGGAACGGTGACTGTGGACGTGCGACCGGCCGCGTCCGATGACGGTGCGTTACCCGCGACAAGCCTCGCTTCGACCGAATCGGGCGGTCTCGATCAAGTACTCGATGCAGTCGTCCGCGCCGCTGATGCCGCGCTCTACCGAGCCAAGACCGACGGCCGAGACCGCGCCTGCCACGCGGGGACCTTGACGATCAGCTGGCAGGGCACCCTACAGGGTCGGCAACACGAAAATGGTCGACGCCAGTGATGTAGCGAGCCGCTACGCCACGAACAGGACCTGCCGATCGTCCCCGCACAGTGCGCGGACCTCGTCGACCATCGAGCGCCACACCTCGGGCTGCGCGGCCTGCGCGAGGGTAGTTCGGTCCCACCACATCATGACGGTCCGGTACTGCTCACTCGGATACGCGGCAGCGGGGATGCCGTGGTCGATCCGCCCACCGGAACTCTCCCACAAACGCAGGACGTGATCGGCCGCGCTGGCGAACAGGTACCGGCTGCCGGTCAATTCGAGCGTCGGCAACGCTGTTCGAGCCAGGACATTCGACACCGTCCGCCCTGCGGCCCCCGCATCGACCCACGCGCTTTTCATTTCCACGATTCCGTGGGGAAGTCGAGACCGAAGCAGGTCGGTAACCGGTGCCAGTCCGGGCGAGTCCTTCCACTCGGTGAGGACATGGGATTGCTCGACCATCGCGTACGGCCCCTGGGCTCGAACGCCGCCGAGCATCTCTCCTGCCTCATCGCACACCACGTAGAACAGTGCTGTCGTTGCGCCGGAAGCCACTTCTTCCATGTCGAGAGCCGCGGTGACACCGTGGCGTGAATACGACTCCCACGCTCCTTCGACGTAGCGGGACCACAGTTCCGGGGAGCCCGACGGCGTCGCGGCTGTCAATGTCAGGGCTCCGTCCGCGCAGGGCGTCGACCGGTGGACGGAGTCCAGGCCTCGCCCCCGGACGAGGCTCGTCCTGTCCGTCGGCACACTGCAAACCGAGCGGGGACGGTCTACGTATTCGATGGTGCGTGCCGAGGGCACGTCGGGGAGGAGGGGGGTAGTCATGGGCGCACTCCTGGCTGATCCCTCGACGCCCTTCTGGGGCAAAATCGAGGGCATGGTTGATTCCTGAACAATCGTCAAACCTATTGTGTCCAGAAAACAACCCTACGGACCAGCGAAATAGCCTAAAACGTACTGCAGACCTGTTATTTGTCGTCACTCTGTGACATATCACTGGGCGAGTCCGACAGAAGGTCTGCGGTCACTGTGGATAGTCACATATCCAGGTCATGATGTCCGAGGCGGTCAGCGGCACGCTCTCCATCAGGAGAGTGATCCGTGTGAGCATCTGAATCGAACGAGCTGTGTCGATCGCGAGTCCAGCTGACCCACGGCTGCGTCCCTGAAATCTGCATAGGTGCGCATTGTTCGCTGGAACCGACGATGCTGTCCGGCGGCCGTGGGACCCCGCATGCTGGCCGATGTGTGCTGTTCAGTGCGGGTAGCGCCGCAGAATCGCTCGGGCGGCTTGGGTGACGGTGGCTCGGTCGAAGGTCTGCACGAAGTCGAAAGTGCGGTCGAGGTCAGGGCCGTTGTCGTGGCGGTCACGTGCGGACAGAAGTGCCGCGTGGTGTGGACCGAGGGTGATGACGGTCCACTCCTGGACGAGTGGGTCGCCCGGGTCGAGTGGGGCATGTCGAACGTTGCCGTCGACGAGGGCGGGTAGGCCCACGCCGTAGACCCCGGCGAAACCAATGGTTTCTGCGAGATGATGCCATCGAGCGGAGGTGGTGGGTGTGAAGTGTTGTGCGCGTTGGAAAGTGCCGAGTGCGATCATCGATGATCCGGACGCTGCGGCGTGCGCTTCGAGGGATTTGCTCATCTGAATCAACAGCTTTTTCGTTCCCCGCCGGGCGGTGGCGTGTGCCGAGGCAATGGCGTAGGGGGTGCTCGAGTCGGTGGTCGGTGTGGTCCAGACCGGGTCGGCGGGCATAGGAACGACCGGCTCGTCGAGGAGCTCGGCAGGGTCTTCGACTGCCGGGAACAGCTGCCCCGTTCCGTATGTGGCTCCGATGGTGATCGCGGCCAGGCGGGTGGCTTCGGTGTCGACGCCTTCGGCGACGATCACTGCGTGGGAGCGCTCGGCGTAGGCGGCGAGGGCATGAGTGGTGGTTCCGACGTCGTGTCCGGTTTCGGTGAGCAGGTCCGCTGCGGTGATGACGATGTCGGGCTCGATCAACGGCAGAAGGGTCGTCGCGTGGGGGTGGTCTCCGACGCCGTCGAGTGCGATCAGCTTTCCGCCGGTCCGCGCGGATGCTATCGCGGCCATGGCCTGGTGGGGGTCGGCGAGGACGGCTGAGGCGTCGACGGTGACGACGACGCGTTCGAGCATCGTCGATGTGCGTTCGCGGTCGCTGTCGTCGAGGGCGCGGCGTGACTGCGCATCGACGGTGAGGATCAGGGGCAGGTGTTCGGCGAGGGTACGTGCAGGTGCGGTGTTCGCAAGTGTGGTCTTGTGCAGATCGAATTGGGGTCGCTGCTGCATCAGGTGTGCGGCGCGGCGCAGCGCGTCAGCGGAGTCCAGTGCAGAGCCGGCAGGGCCTCGTAGTTGGAGTTCGGCTCCGGCAAGGGCGTTGTCGTCGAGTCGTCGGATGGGTGCGAACTGCATGGTGACGACCAGTCCTATCGATTCCGAGAACGAGGTGGACGGTGAATGCGCGGTCTCGGTGTCGCGATGTGCTGCCATGCAAAATCCTCCCCGGCCACGCGAGGTCGCCCTGGCCTTCGTCGAAAACCGATCCGAAGTCAGACGGATATGTCGATACGAGTGCCGGCGACTCGACACCGAACCGACAATACCGCGCGAGGCGATCGCGCTGCCACGACACGTCTTCGAGCGGTCGCCTCCGGCTCAACCGGTCGCTGTGGAACTCTGAGTGCGGACCGTCTGTAGACGCACGAACGCGCCTACCGGACCGGTAGCGCCGATGCGGAACAATGACCGTGATGCCGAACGAACCTGTTGACGACGACTCCGAGACAACCCAGCACGCCCGCTTCGGATTTCCCTACCGCTGGAGACAGATCGACCCGGCGCGCCGCGGAATCGTGCTGGCGTGGTTGGCATTCACCGTCACCTTCGGGGGTGCCCGGCTGGTCACCTGGCTTATACATATCGACACCAGCGATGTCGGCGACATCAGCGCCGGCGGAGTGCACCTGCACCACTACCTGTGGGGGATTCTGTTGCTGGCAGCCGTCGCCGTCTTCGGTCTCGTGGACCGTTCGCCACGGACACGGTCGTGGATGGGAGCGGTACTCGGGGTGGCCCTGGCGCTGATCGTCGACGAAGCAGCATTGCTCATCACGCTCGAAGATGTGTACTGGCACAGCGAGGGCTGGTCATCGATTGCGCTGGCGATCACCATCATCGGCGTCGTGGGGACCGGACTGGTCCTCACACGCAGTGGTGCCGAGCGAGCCGATTGAAACGCATGCTTCACGCGTGTCGAGTATTCGAGCGGCCCGTTCACAGTTCGGGTCGAGCATGCATTCGCGCGACCGCGTCGCGTCCTGTTCGGCACCCCGACAGCGGTCAGGCCGTCAGCCACGGGCCTCATCGAGTCGCCGGCGACGTCGAACTGGAGTAGTACTGTGCGTCGACAGTATCGACTACGTCAGAACCCCTGCATATACTGCGCCGCAGCAGCTTTCGCGAACCTGGCGTCAGCGCGATTCCCTGACGAATCGAAGAGGCCCGGGGTGATCTCGCACTTCACTCGGGGTGAGATCGTAGTGTCGGCGAACCAAGGTCGAGAGCTGAGCGTGCGAGCTGAATCCCCACTCGGCGGCAATATCGCTGATGCTTTTGTTGACTGTCGTCTGCAGCGCGAGAATCGCGCGGTCGAGCCGCTCTTCTCGTATGGTCCTACTGACCGATGTTCCAGCCTGAGCCATCGAACGATTGAGATGCCGCAGCGTCACTCCCAGAGCGGATGCGACGTCGGCGGCGGACAGCTCGGGATTCGAAATGTTGGCCGCGATGAAGGACAGGGCTTGTTGCTGTCGAATCGCACCGAGATCATTTGCCAGTCCGGCCATCGTCGCGATGAATTCCACAAGGGCGGATGACTTCTCGATCTCGATTCGGGGAGCAGAACCGCCGCCTTCCGGGCCGAACAGCGCGCCTGTGAGTGCTTGCACGGTCGCCGACTGAGCACTCGAGACGATCGGTCGGTCGATGTCCGATCGCCCGAATTGCTGCTGCATTGTCTGTCGTGGCACATCGATGAGCAGCTGCCGCATGTCAGACCCGAATGCGAACAAGTACGGGTGAAGGGTGTCGTAGACGATCACATCACCCGCATGCACCGGGAGGCATCCCTCGGGGTGATAGAAGAACCCCGATCCCTCCATGAGGAGGGTAGCGAAAATGGACTCTTTGGGGTGGTTCCGCACCAGATCCGGAGTGCGTTCGATGATGTGAGGGTTGCCATCGATGTGGGCCAGCTTGAGATCGTCGATCTCGAAGTTCGATTCCTGCGCCACCAGGCCCTCGACGGAATAGGTCCCGCATCGCAATCCCACGAGGGCCTCAGCGTTGTAGTGCTCCCAGTATTCGAGCCGGTCCGTGGGTGCGACATCGTCTGTGCGGATAGAACGCACAGCGGTGAGCTGACTCGCAGGCATGACACCTCCACAATGTGATCTGCGCCATCCTACTGCACGTTTCCTATCGCCCCCGCAACAGCCGAGGCCCGTTTCAGATGTCTCAAAGCCGCAAGAAGTTCGACCGGTATCAGAAAGCCGCGCAAGCGAGTGATGCAGTTCACTGATCGAGTCCCATTCGGGACGCGCACTACTCCTCGATCGGAAGACTGACATGCCTGAACAGCCCAACACCGAATTCTGGCAGGACCTCAAGCCCATCGCCGACTACATGAAGCCGGATGCTCAACCGGAGGTTTTTCACCAATTCGCACCGGTGGACGACGAGCGCTACTACGTACCGTTCAGCGACACTGTTGCCTCGCGCCCCTTGTGGATCTCACCCCGCGACAACAGGTGGGCCGATATCCTCTGGTCGAAGACTGCGGGACTGGTCAATCGGCATTACCACCCGCACGAAGTCTTCGCGTACACGATCTCGGGTAAGTGGGGCTACCTCGAGCAGCCGTGGACGGCCACAGCAGGTTCGTTCGTGTTCGAAACTCCCGGCGAGGGCCACACCTTGGTCGCCTACGAGCACGAGGAGCCCATGCGTGCGTTCTTCGTCGTCAAGGGCCCACTGATCTGGCTCGACGAAGACGGAAACTCGACCGGACACTTCGATGTCCACGACTACCTGGCCCTCTGCCGGGAACACTACGACAAGGTGGGTATCGGGGCGGACTACGTCGATACCCTCATCCGCTGATCCCAACTCGAGGCCATGACATGACTGCCATCGATGCGGGACAGGCCGATGCCACCCGCGGTTACCGTCCTCCCCCTCGCGGTGGACATTACGAGAACGTTCTCCTCGCCGTCCTGTTCGGCACTTTCGGTTTCGTCTTCTTCGACCGACTGGCACTGAACTACCTGACTCCGTACTTCAAAGACGAGTTGGGCCTGGACAATTCACATATTGGGCTGTTAGGCGGCGTACCGGCGCTCGCGTGGGCCGTCTCCGGACTGGCCATCGGCTACCTCTCCGACCGCAAGGACCGCCGCAAGCCGTATCTGATCGCGGCGATCATCGTGTTCACCCTGTTTTCGGCCATGTCGGGACTGGTGGGTGGAATCGCCAGTCTCGTCCTGCTCCGTGCAGTCATGGGATGCGCAGAAGGAGGAGTTCTGCCTCTGGCCCAGCCGATGATGATGTACTCCTCGAGTCCCAAACGACGTGGGCTGAACATGGGCATGGTGCAAGGGTCTTCGGCGGGCTTGATCGGAGGCGTGCTAGGACCGTTCGTGACCGTGTGGCTGGCGGAAAGTTTCGGGTGGCGTACGGCGTTCTACGCCACCGTGGTGCCCGGAGTCGTACTCGCGGTCCTCGTCCTGGTGTTCGTTCGCGACTTGCGACTACGGGAGCCGGCGACTTTGGCTCAGGATGCGGCGGACACGGCTGCACCGATTCACCGGGGTGACCCTTCGATGACGTTCTGGCAGGCTCTACGCACACGCAATGTGGCTTTGTGCCTTGTCATTTCGGTGTTCTACCTGACCTGGTTCACCACTACTCAGACTTTCGCTCCGCTGTATCTGAGCGAGATCAAGGGGTTTTCCGGGGGGGAATTGAGTTTCGTGCTCAGTGGCATCGGTATTGCATGGGTGATCTGGGGAGCTCTGGTGCCTGGAATTTCGGATCGAACAGGACGCCGACCAGCAATGATCGTCTTTTCGGCCCTGGCCGTGTTCGCACCGTTGGCCATTGTGTACGTCGGCTCACCGAGCATGTTGTTCGCCGCTCTGATCGTGACGTACACCGGCATGGGGTGCTTCACCTTGATGATGGCGACGATTCCCGCCGAGACCGTGCCGAGGCACCTCATCGCGACCTGCCTCGGTGCCATCATGGGTACCGGCGAGATCATCGGGGGGTTCGTCGCCCCTTGGTTGGCGGGGTTGCTGTCCGACTCGTTCGGTTTGCAGATGAGTATGTTGATCCCAGCAGGTGCCGCAGCAATCGTGGTCGCATTGAGCTTCGGACTGGTCGAAACAGCGCCTTCTCGAACGGAAGAAGTTCGATGACAGCACCAGTCCTGGCTGTGCGCTGGCACGCCGCCAGAGACGTTCGTCTCGACGAGCTTGTCAGAACTCCCCCGGACAGGGGATTCGTCGAGATCGCCGTGGCCTACTGCGGGGTGTGTGGAAGCGACCTGCACGAGATCGCTGACGGCCCACACGCGATACCGGTCGATGCGCCACATCAGCTCTCGGGAATGAGCGCTCCCATAACCCTGGGGCACGAATTCTCGGGAACGGTGTCGGCTGTCGGCGCGGACGTCACCCACGTACGCGTCGGCGATGCAGTTGTCATAGAACCCAACTACAGATGCGGGCGGTGCGACCAATGTCGGATGGGCCGTTACCACACCTGCGCATCGTTCGGCTTCGTCGGCCTGATGGGAAACGGTGGCCTCGCCGAGCGCGCCACAGTGCCCGGATACATGGTGCACCGCCTACCTTCGGGTTTCGACCTCGCGTCGGCAGCAGTACTCGAACCTGCTGCCGTCGCCTTGCACGCGGTTCGACGGTCGTCGTTCACCCCCGGTGGAACCGCTGCCGTCGTCGGACTCGGCCCCGTCGGTCTACTCGTCGGCCAACTCCTGCGTATCAAGGGGGCTTCACGAATTCTGGGTATCGATCCCGAACCCAGCCGCCGAGAGGCTGCACTCACCACTGGGTTCGATCAGGTGGACGATCCGACCACCATCGAACCGGGACAGGCGACGGGCGAAGATGCTGTGGACGTGTCGTTCGAAGTCGTCGGCCGGCAGTCCGCAGTAGACCTCGCGATCTCCCTTGCGCGCTTCGGCGGGGAAATCATACTTCTCGGACTCGCCCCTCGAATCTCCTTGGCAGCATTCGATTTCGTCAACTCGGAAAAGACGCTGAAAGCGAGCGTCGGATACAACAACTGCCACGCCGAACTGATCGACCTCGTCGAATCGGGCACACTCGACCTTCGGCCTTTGATCACGCGAATAGTCCCGTTGCGTCATGCCAGTGAAACGCTCACCCGCATGGCATCAAGTGGCAACACCGGAATCAAAACGCTCGTGGACTGCAGAGCTTGAAGCCCGCCGTCGGCCACCCTGCGTAAACAACCTGTAAGCGAATCCGTCATCGAAGTAACGAAGACGAGACAGCCGCAGGTCCTGTCCTGCAACGGGATTAGGCGTAATACAGACTTCTTCGGCTGCAGGGAATCGGTTCTCCAGCGGAGTGGCAGGCGGGTTTCTGCGCACTGTTGCCGATTTCGTCGAAAACCCCGTCGCGGCAACAAGGCACTACGTAAGCGCGGCATCGACATTCGTACCGGCACCAAGGTCGAGTCCGTCACCGAATCTCCCGACGCAGTCTCTGTGTCACTGTCGTCCGGGGACACCCTCTCGGCCGACCTCGTCCTGGTGTCCGTCGGACGTGGACCCCGCACCGACGGTCTCGGTCTGGCTGAGCAGGGCATCGCCACCGAACGCGGCTTCGTAACCGTCGACGACAACCTCCTCACCACCGTGGACGGCGTCTATGCCGTCGGCGACATCGTGGCGGGGTATCAGTTGGCTCACCGCGGAGTTCAGCAAGGCATCTTCGTCGCCGAACACATCGCCGGCCTGGCACCGGCACGCATCGACGGCGATCTCGTTCCGCGCGTGACCTATTCACACCCGGAGGTCGCGTCGGTGGGACTCACCGAAAAGGCCGCGGAGCAGACATACGGCACCGTGACCTCCGTTGTCTACGACCTCGGCGGCAACGGCAAGAGCCGCATCCTGTCCACCGCCGGTGGAGTCAAAGTGATTCGAGCCCGTGACGACGGCCCGGTTGTCGGTGTTCACCTCCTCGGTGACCGCGTGGGCGAGCTGATCGGCGAGGCACAACTCGCCGTGGCATGGGAAGCACTGCCATCTGAAGTCGGGAGTTTCGTGCATGCTCACCCCACGCAGAACGAGGCACTCGGTGAGGCGATGATGGCGTTGTCGGGCCGTCCGCTGCACGCGCACAGGTAAGGACGTCGAATTGACCCCTTGACGCCGCACTTGCATTTTGCAAGCATCGACGCATGAGCCTGTTCATCACCTGCCCCGTCGAGAACGTCGAGCGCGCAACCGCCTTCTACACAGCCCTCGGCTGGACGCTCAACCCCGAGATGTCCGACCACAACGTGTCGTGCTTCGCCATCACACCGGGGCAGTACGTCATGCTCGGCAGTCGCGAGATGTACGCGAGAGTGGGCGGCACCGAGGATCTGATCGGCGGACCCGACACCCCGTCGAAGGTCACGGTCTCGTTCGACCTCGGTAGCCGAGAGGCAGTCGACGAGTTGACCGAGCGCGCCGGCGCTGCCGGTGGACGAATCGGAGACACCGATGACTACGCCTTCATGTACCAACGCCAGTTCGACGACCCGGACGGCTACCACTACTCGCCGTTCTGGATGAAGCCGGATACCGATTCGGCCGAATGAGTGGCCTGGCCTACGCCCTCGACGTAGTCGGCGCTCGTTGGGCGCTGCTCATCGTGGAGCGGCTACTCGATGGGCCGCAACGCTACGGAGATCTGCAGCGCGAACTGGGCGTTCCGACGAACATGCTCGCTACCCGGCTACGCGAACTCGAAGCGGCAGGCGTGTTGACTCGCCTCCCCCTGCGGCACAACACTCGGGCGTATGCGCTGACCGAGAGAGGTCTCGCTTTGCGTGACGCAGTCGGCGCACTCGAGCGCTGGGGCAAAGAAGCTGCACCACCAGTTCGTGATTCCGACGTGAGCGCGACCTGACCGGCACCCTCATCGTCGGCGACCTCATGGGAGTGATTGCACGCGCGGGACAACACACCGAACAACTGCGTGAGAGGGCTGCGGAGACGAGTGAATACGGCACAAGCCCTGATCGTGTTCTACATCGCGATCTGGGTCGGAGTGTCGGCGGTCGCGGCGATCGTCGGCAAACGGGGTGCGCTGTCCTGGGTGGCTGCGGTTGCATGGACCGTCCCCGCCGCCTGGCTGACGCTCGTCGGAGCATGGATTCTTCCGGACCGAAATCTGTACGAGCCTGCGGCCTCGGTCGCACCGTCCGAGCTGTGGCCGGTCTATCTCGCGTTGGCCGTATGGGTGACGCCCTTCGCGGCCGTGGCTGTGTGGCTGCGAAGCGGGAAAGCCGTTCGTAACGCATGCACGGCCTGCGGGATTGCTGCTGCGACGGGCGTAGCAGGGACCCTCTTCCAGATGACCAACCCGGACGAACTGATCTTTCTGACAACTCGAAGCGACCGGCCGCACGTCTACATCATCGTTGGCTTCGCCCTCGCCGTCATCGGGCTGGGTCTCGTCGCAAGCGTCGTCCGGCAACCGGGAAAACGTCACCTCAACCGTCTGATCGCGGGCGCGGTCGCCTTCGGGGGTGCTGGCGTGACCACCTCGATCAGCGGTCTGCTCTGGCTCAGCTGGCTGTGCGTTGTCGCCGCGACAGTCGCTCTGGTCGTCGCAGCGATTCGCGCCGATCGTCGACGCCGAATGCCTAGTCGTCACGAACAGAGCGCAAGCGAACTCGGACAGGGTGGCCACGCGCGGTCGGCGTGATCGAGAAACCCGGTCCTGCCTTATCCTTTCCCTGCAGGCGGTCGGGCGCAGATGGCAACGAGCGTGCGCGTTGGTCCGTGTCGATTCAGCCGTCGCGGTCGGTCTTGCGTACATACAACGAAAGCCCCGAAACCGTGATGGTTTCGGGGCTTTCGAGCAGGTGCGTCAGACGTTCAGATCCTCGTCTCGACGGTTCTTGATTCGCGAGGTTGCCACGAAGGAGATCGCCGCCAGGATCATCAGGTAGATCGAGATGGACATCGAGGTGCCGGTTCCCTTGAACAGTGCCTCGGAGATCGTCGGAACGAAGGCTCCACCGAGCACCGTGCCGATGGCGTAGCCGATGGATGCACCGCTGAATCGGACTGCTGCGGGGAACATCTCGGCGTACAGAGCCGGCTGCGGTCCGTACGACAGCCCGAGTCCGACGGCGAACAGCCCGAGGGCGACGTAGATCCAGTGCAACTCACCGGTGTCGACGAGAAGGAAGAACGGGATGGCGCACAACACCATTGCCGCGTTGCCGAGGTTCATGATCGTGGTCCGGGCGTAGCGATCGGACAGATGTGCGCCGAGCAGAGTGAACACACCCCAGACGATGGCCGCGAACAAGCTGGCCACCAACACATCCACGCGAGCGAGTCCGTGTTCGCGCGTCGAGTACGCCACGATGAAACCGCCGACGATGATGTAGCCGTTTCCGTTGGTGCCGATGAACGACAGCGCAGCGAGCATGACCTGTTTCTTGTTGGTGCGCCACAGTGCACGAACCGGAGTGTGGTTGCGCTCCTTGCGTTCTGCGAGCTCCTTGAACACCGGAGTCTCCTCGACGCGGCGTCGGATGTAGAAACCGACGAGGATGAGCACGAAGCTGATCAGGAACGGGATGCGCCAGCCCCAGGCCTCGAACTGCTCCTCACTGAGCAAGCCGGTGCACAATGCCAACGTTCCTACCGCGATGAGCATGCCGAGCGGAACGCCCATCTGGGTTGCGGCACCGTAGATTCCGCGCCTGCCCTTCGGGGCATGTTCGACGGCCATCAGCGCCGCGCCGCCCCACTCGCCGCCGGTGGAGAATCCCTGCAGGATGCGCAGCACGATCAGGATGATCGGGGCCCAGATGCCGATGGTGGCATAGGTCGGCAGCAGTCCCATACCGACGGTGGCCGCACCCATCAGCGTGAGGGTCGCGATGAGGACCTTCTTGCGACCGATCTTGTCGCCGAAGTAGCCCGCGACGATGGCCCCGAGAGGCCGGAAGACGAAGCTGATGCCGATGGTGACGTAGGCGACGAGCTGTCCGGACGAGCCCATGGGCGCGAAGAACAGTTGGGCGAAGATCAGCGACGCCGCCTGCGCGTAGATGAAGAAGTCGTACCACTCGACCGTGGTTCCGACCATGCTGGCCATCGCGGCGCGGCGGTGCTCGCGCGACACCCCGGTGGGCGTCTCGACCTGTGTTGACATCGACTTGTCTCGTTTCGTTCGGGCTCCGGCGCTCGGATACTGAAGCGGCGATTCGGAGTGTCGTGAGGCAGGGTGAAAGGGATCGAACACGAACAATCTCGGCGACCGAAAACCGGATATAACTCACCGTCCATTCGGTCGGTAATCACTGTGACCGCCGACACGATGATTTGTCAAGGTGGCGCAGACGATGCCGAGCGTGGATTCTTGCACATTCGTCGAAATCCACCGATCAACGCGCTGATGTTGGTCCGAAACGACGCAGACGCCGCCAGTGACGGAGGGTCATACTCGGACTCATGACTGCACCCTCGTCGAGGCTCGTGCTCGACTTGCCGATCCTCGACGAACTCACGCAGGCCCTCGGCTCCGACGCGGTGGTGACCGATCCGGACATCCTCGAAAGCTATCGACGCGACGCGGCAGCCCTCTGTGAATCCGCACTTCCGCTCGTCGCGGTACTGCCGACCACCGAGTCCGACGTCCAGGCGATCATGAGAATTGCATCGACACACCGCATTCCAGTGGTACCTCAGGGTGCACTGACGGGCCTGGCGGGCGCTGCGAACTCCAGCCATGGAGCCATCGCACTCAACACTCGCCGCATGAACGAGATCATCGAGCTGGACGTCGTCGACCGCGTTGCCGTCGTTCAACCCGGCGTGACGAACAAGGAACTGAAAGACGCGGCCCGTGAACAGGGTTTGACGTACCTGCCCGACCCGTCCAGTTGGGAGGCGTCGACGATCGGGGGCAACGTTGCCACCAATGCGGGCGGCCTGTGCTGCGTGAAGTACGGCGTGACAGCTCGGTTCGTGCGGGGATTGCGCGTAGTGCTTGCCGACGGCCGAGCGACGTTCGTCGGTCGCCGCACCGTCAAAGGTGTTGCGGGCCTCTCCCTCGCGGACCTGTTCGTCGGATCGGAAGGAACCCTCGGCATCATCACCGAGGTCACCGTCGGCCTCGACTTCCCCAGCGCTACCCCGCTGACCATGGCCGCGACCTTCCCGTCGACCGTTGCCGCCGGCGAAGCCGTCACACAGATCCGTGCGGCAGGTATCACCCCGAGCCTGTTCGAGCTGTTGGACCGCACCACCATTGCCGCGATCGACGCCTACGCGCGGATGGGCTTCGGAACCGACGCTGCGGCAGTGCTGATAGCGCAGTCCGACATCGGCGACGGTGCCGTGCAGCAACTCGAGGCGATCGCCGCACTGTGCACCGAATCCGGTGCCACCGACGTGGCAGTCGCCGAGGACGAGGTCGAGTCGGAACAACTCGTCCAGGCCCGTCGCCTGGCTTATCCCGCGCTGGAGCGCCTGGGTTCACCGTTGGTCGACGATGTGTCCGTACCCATTTCACAACTCGCCACCATGATCGACGAGGTGGGTCGGGTGGCGGACCGGCTGGGCATCGTCATCGGAGTCGTCGGCCACGCCGGTGACGGAAACATTCATCCGACGGTCATCGTCGACCCCAACGATCCGGCATCGTTGGCCAAGGCTCACCGAGCGTTCGACGAGATCGCGGCCTTCGCTCTCTCACTCGGCGGAACCATCACCGGCGAGCACGGAGTCGGGCTGCTCAAACGGGACCTCCTCGAAACCGAACTCGACCCGGTCGCAGCCGAACTGCAGCGGGGCATCAAGGAACTACTGGACCCGCACTACTTGCTCAATCCGGGGAAGGTCCTGTCCGCTCGGCCCTGAGCCGCAGCGACATCCACACGAGCAATCGAGTATCGGGGTCATCGAGATCGAGATCGAAGAGTTCCCTCGTCCGCCGCAGCCGATAGCGAAAGGTATTGGCGTGCAGATACAGCGATGCCGACGCTGCGGCGACGTTGGATTCGTGCGCGAGTAGCGCCAGCACCGTCGCGCCGTAGTCGGTCCCTTCGGCAGCGTCGTAGGTGAGCATTCGTTCTACAGCCGGAATCGCCAGCGGCACGTCCGAGAGCACATCGGACGCCCTCTTCAGGGTGACCGGCACCCGACTCTGCGCGAATGTCGTGGTGTATGAACCTGTCTCGATCGCTCCCAGCGTCCAGTGCGCGTGGGCACGCGCCACCGCGGGCCGGGCATGCGGCCCACCGATCGCGAAGGTCACCGGAACACCGAATGCACCCTGCGCCCGGAGCCGCACCTCCTCGGCCTCCTCGGCGACACCGCGGTCGTCGTCCCTCGCCACCACGAAGAACACGACGTGACCATCGACGATGAAACCGGAATCCGCATCTCCGCCGAACGAGAGCTCCAACAGACCCCCGAGCCGCACCAACAGGGAACCGGGCTGCGCCGAGTCGACCGTCGCCGCCACAACCGCGAATCGGCTACCCGGCGAGGTGACGACGGCGGGATCGGTCAACAACGCACGGGCCCTGGGGTTACCGGGTCCGGTCGGACGGAGCCGAGCGAGGAGCAGCGGTGCCGCGGCAGCCGCAGCGCGCGTCAATGCGGTCACCACACCTCGATCGGGTGGACCGGAGGGAAGTGTGGACACGATGCACCAGATCGAGCCGAGGTACTCCCCGTCCGCCGAGACCGCCACTGCCAGACGCGGCAACGCTCCCGCCACGTCGACCACATGGACCGTCGAACTACGCCGGAAATCCGGATCGATGTGATGCACCATGTATCGGGCCGGAACCTGCTTGCCCAGGATGCCGTCGCGCCGTACGTCGTCGATCGGCTGCCCCGGAACCGACGAGTACGCGACCACGTAGCCCCGCGGGTCCATCACCGACACGGCACCGCCCGCAGCTGCGGCGGTTGCGTCTGCCAGCGCCGAGAGGTCCGCAGTGGTCACCGACTCACAGTACTTCCACGGGTTCGATCGCTACCGCGCTATCGTGCGACTGTCGCCTCGGAACTCTGCGACCAGCTCACCTCGACACGACACCGACACGTCGTACAGCCCGTTGCGGCCGAACCTCGCACGCTCGACGGCGTCCGCGACCAGGACGTCGCCGGTCTTCGTCGGACGCAGGTAACGAATGTCGCAGCGGGCTGCGACGGCCGAGTCCTCGTGGGAGTTGCAGGCCATCGCGAACGTGGTGTCCGCCAACAGGAACACGTAGCCGCCGTGGGTGATGGCGTACCCGTTGACCATGTCCTCGGTGACGACCATGGACATTCTCGCGTGCCCGGGTGAGAGCTCGATCAATTCGATTCCGAGCTTGCGGGACGCGGCGTCGACCTCGAACATCTCTCGCGCGATCATCGAATCATTCACGACTGCAACACCGATCGCTCATTCTGGGTGAACATGACGGCCCCACCGGTCGCGAAGTTGCGCAGATCCTTGCCTGCTGCCTTCATCTCGGGCGAGGACAGTCCTGCCTTCAGCGACGCCTCGTCCGCGAAGTACAGGCTGGCGATCGCGTAGTAGGCCGGCGGTGCATCGTCGAGCGAGTCCAGGGTGCCCCAGGTGAAGTCGACCAGACCGGGAACGGCGCGAGCGAGGGGCACGTGCACCTCGGCGTAGTGACGATCGAATGCGGCAGGGTCCTCGGGCATTCCGTAACAGACGGCTACGCGAATACTCATGATGCGTCCTCGGGCTTCGCAACCAGGGTCAGCACGTCGTAGGTCGCGACGGGGTCATCGTCCTGGTTGACGACCACTGCGTCCCAACGTACTTCGCCGTAGTCGGCGCTCTGACGCGGGGTGATCAGCTTGGCGGTCAACGTGACCGTCAGGGAATCCTCGGCCTTGACCGGCGTGAGAAAGCGAAGGTTGTCGACGCCGAAGTTCGCAAGCACGGGACCTGGCGCCGGATCGACGAACAGCCCGGCTGCCAGCGAGACCACCAGGTAGCCGTGCGCGACGATACCGCCGAACAGCGGGTTGGCCGCTGCCGCTTCGGGATCGGTGTGTGCGTAGAACGTGTCGCCGGTGAACTCGGCAAAGTGATCGATGTCTGCTCGGGTGACCTGCCGAGGTCCACCGACGATGGTGTCGCCGAGCTTCAATTCGCCCAGGTTCTTGCGGAACGGATGCACATCGCCGGTGATGCGCGCAGAACCGGCTACCCACTTGTTGCCCACCGCAGTCAGCACGTCCGGGGTTCCTTGAATTGCCGTGCGCTGCATGTGATGCAGTACGCCGCGGATACCGCCGAGTTCTTCACCGCCGCCGGCCCGTCCGGGACCGCCGTGCACCAGGACCGGCAGCGGAGATCCGTGGCCGGTCGATTCCTTCGCATCCTCGGAGTTCAACACCAGGATGCGCCCGTGGTACGGAGCGCACCCGAGTACGAGCTCGCGTGCGATGGCCGAATCCTTGGTCACGACAGAGGCGACCAGCGAGCCCTTGCCGCGGGCGACGAGATCGAGGAGGTCTGTGGTGCTGTCGTAGCCGATGACGGTCGAGACGGGCCCGAAGGCCTCGATGTCATGCGGTTCGGTCGCGGTCTTGTCTCCGGCCTTCAGCAGCACCGGTGCCATGAATGCGCCGGCCCGCTGATCCACCGTCTCCGGATCGCCGAAGACCACTGTGGCGGACTTGGTCAGTCCACGAATGGATTTGAGCACCTCATCACGCTGTTCGATGCTCGCCAGCGCACCCATGGTGACGCCCTCGTCTGCCGGATCACCGACGACGACCTTCTCCAGCTTTGCCTTCAGCGCCTCGATGACGGGCTCGACCGAGTCCTGCGGGACCAACACGCGCCGGATGGCCGTGCACTTCTGTCCCGCCTTGGATGTCATCTCGACGAAGACGCCCTTGACGAACAGATCGAACTCCGGATCGTTCTGCGCAACATCAGAAGCCAGAATGGACGCGTTCAGAGAGTCGGCCTCGGCCGTGAAGTGCAGTCCCTCGCCGACGACCTTGGGGTGCGAACGCAGGGTCGCTGCGGTATCGGCACTTCCGGTGAACGCTACGGAGTCCTGGCCACCGAGGTGATCGAGGACGCCGCGGGCACTACCGCACAGCAGCTGTACCGATCCCTCGGGCAGCAATCCCGATTCGATGATCCGGCGGAACACCAGCTCGGTGAGGTACGCAGTTTGGCTGGCGGGCTTGATGATCGACGGCACACCGGCGATGAACGCGGGTGCCAGCTTCTCCAGGAAACCCCAGACGGGGAAGTTGAACGCATTGATCTGCACGGCGACACCGCGCCGCGAGGTGTGGATGTGCTGACCGAGGAAGGTGCCCTTCTTGCCGAGCTGTTCGATCGCGCCGTCGAGATAGACAGTGTCGTTGGGCAGCTCGCGTCGAGCCTTGCTCGCGTAGCTCAACACGGTGCCGAAGCCGCCGTCGATGTCGACGCCGGAATCACGGACGGTGGCTCCGGTATGTCGGGAGAGTTGATAGAACTCCTCCTTGCCTGCCATCAGCGTCAGGCCCAACTGCTTCAGCAGCGCCGCGCGCTCGTGGAACGTCAAGGCGGCGAGGGCCGGGCCGCCGACAGTTCTGGCGTAGTCGACCATGCCGGCAACGTCGAGACCGCTGGAGGACACCCGAGCTATCTCGCTGCCGTCGACGGCGCTCAGCAGCGGCGTTCCCTCGTCGGTCGCGGAATACCACGCTCCCTGGGCATAGCTTTCCAGAAGTCTGCTCACAACGCCTCCATCTCACCGTACGTTCGGTCGGTAATTACCATCGCCGTCGAACGCCGAGATGTCAAGACTTGTCCGGCTACGTGCGACGCAACCCGTCGAAGGTCAGCGCCACGACCGCGTCGGCCAATTCCTCGACCGATCCGCCGGTGCGCGGGCGGTACCACTCGATGAGCGAGTTGACCGTGCCGAATACGAGCTTGGACGCGAGTGCCGGATCCACCCCTGGACGCAGGTCGCCCTCCTCGGCGGCGACGACCACGAGCCCGGTGACGAAGGAATCGAATTCGCGGCGACGGGCGAGGGCCCGCCGCTCGACGTCGGTGTTGCCTCGCACGCGCAGCAGCAGCGTCACATAGGGCAGTTCCGCGCACAGGATGTCCACGCTGCGTCGCACCAGGTATTCGAGGCGGTCGATGTATCGCCCGGTTGTCGCCCGATCCTCCGTCGTGACGGCGAACAGAGCGTTGAGGGCCCGCGACAGCGCGAGTTCGAGCAACTCGGACTTGCCGGACACGTGATGGTAGATCGAGGACTTGGTGATTCCGAGCCGCTTCGCCAGAACTTCCATGCTGGTGCCGTCGTATCCGCGGTCGTTGAAGACCTTGACCGCCACTGCCAGGAGGGAATCGAGGTCGTATCCCGGCCGCCCTGGCTGTCCGGTCTTGCGCGGCGCGCGTGCGGTTGTCATTGCCACATCTTCTCAGCCGATGGCCGATTCCACAGCACCACGGGCAGCAGACCTTGCCAAACGACCGAATGTTCGGTTATCAATGACGCAACCGTACGAAGGAGTTCGAAGTGGGCGAAGTATTTCTGGTGGCCGGCGCACGCACCCCGCACGGACGCTACGGCGGTGCGCTGTCGACCGTGCGCCCCGACGACCTGGCCGCGATCGTCGTCGCCGAGGCGGTCCGGCGCGCGGGCGTTCCCGTCGACCAAATCGACGAGGTGATTCTCGGTGCGGCGAACCAGGCAGGCGAGGACAATCGCGATGTGGCCAGAATGGCAGTTCTGCTCGCAGGACTCCCCCACACCGTGCCGGGTTACACCGTCAACCGTCTGTGCGCGAGCGGACTGACCGCAGTCGCCAACGCCGCGAGCACCATTCGGAGCGGTGAGGCCGAGATCATCGTGGCCGGTGGCGTCGAGTCCATGACGCGCGCGCCCTGGGTCATGGCCAAGCCGGGAACCGCGTGGGCCAAGCCGGGCGAGATCTTCGATACCTCCCTCGGCTGGCGCTTCACCAATCCGACCTTCGCTTCCCACGACGCGGGGACCGATCCCAAGATCACCCTGTCGATGGGCGAAACCGCCGAGGAGGTCGCGCTCAGCGAGGGCATCACCCGCGAAGAGTCCGATGCCTTCGCATTCCGCAGTCAGCAGCGTGCCATCGCCGCCCAGGATGCCGGACGCTTCGCCGATGAGATCGTGCCCGTCACGACCAAGAACGGCGAGGTCACCGAGGACGAGACACCGCGACGCGGAACCACACTCGAGAAGCTCGGCACGCTGAAGACCGTGTTCCGCAAGAACGGCATCGTCACCGCCGGAACGTCCTCACCGTTCACCGACGGTGCGTCGGCGCTGGTGGTGGCCTCCGAGGAGGCCGTGAACAAGTACGGCCTCGAGGTACGGGGCCGCATCGTCACCAGTGCGAGCGCAGGCATCGCACCGCACATCATGGGACTCGGGCCGGTGCCGTCCACACAGAAGGCACTCGCTCGCGCCGGGTGGTCTGCCGACGATCTCGGTGCCGTCGAGCTCAACGAGGCCTTCGCGGCGCAGTCACTCGGCGTCATCCGCCAGTTGAAACTGAACGAGGACATCGTCAATGCCGACGGCGGGGCCATCGCCCTCGGCCACCCCTTAGGTTCCTCCGGTGCTCGAATCCTGTTGACGCTGTTGGGCCGCATGGAACGTGAGAAGGCGTCCCGCGGGCTCGCAACGCTGTGCGTCGGCGTCGGGCAAGGCGTGTCGATGTTGATCGAGGCACCGTGAACACACTTGTCGTGGAGGAGCTGACCGACCGGGTTGTCGTCACACTGAATCGCGAGAAGCAGCGCAACGCAATCGATTCCGAGATGATCGGCGAGTTGCACGAGGTGTGCGCGCTCGTGGAGCAGGATCCCAAGATCGTCATCCTGACGGGGCAGGGCGAGCATTTCGCCGGCGGTGCCGACATCAACCAGCTGCGCGCCCGCACCCGCGACGACGCATTGCGCGGCATCAACCGAAACCTGTTCGACCGCATCGCCGCACTACCCCTGCCGACGATCGCCGCAGTCCGGGGGTACGCCCTCGGCGGTGGAGCAGAACTGTCCTACGCCTGCGACATCCGTATCGCGTCGCCGACGGCGGTGTTCGGCAATCCCGAACCGGGACTGGGCATCATGGCTGCTGCCGGGGCCAGCTACCGGTTGCCGACTTTGGTGGGAGTGTCCGTCGCCAAGCAGGTACTTCTCGGTGGCCGGACGCTCGACTCCGAGGTGGCACTGCGCTCCGGCCTGGTGCTGGACGTCGTCGACGAGCCCTTGGCTGCAGCGCATTCCCTCGCGGATCGCATTGCCAAACAAGCACCTCTGGCACTGAAGCTGACCAAGAAAATTCTCGATGCGCCTGGTTCACACCCGTGGGCCGACGACATCGCGCAGGCTGTTCTGTTCGAGACCGAAGACAAACAACGCCGAATGACGGCATTTCTGGAGAAGAAGAAATGACAGCTCCATCAAAGGTGGCAGTGGTCGGTGGCGGCCGCATGGGTGCAGGCATCGCGCAGGTATTCGCCGCCCTCGGTTCCACCGTCGTCATTGCCGAGGCCGCCGACCAAGAAGCAGCCCTCGGTCGAGTCTCGACCGGGTTGGATCGGGCGCACGAGCGCGGCAAACTCAGTGAGGATCCCGCTGCGATTCTCGCGCGGGTCTCCACCGTCGCCGGGCCCGCGGACCTACCCGCCGACCTCGACCTGGTGGTCGAAGCCGTGCCCGAGATTCCGGCGCTCAAGGTCGAGGTGTTGGCTCTGATAGACAAAGTCGCATCGGAAAATGCGGTCATCGCGTCGAACACGAGCTCTATCTCCATCGCCGAACTCGGCGCAGCACTGAGTGATCCGAGCCGCTTCATCGGGATGCACTTCTTCAACCCGGTTCCGGCGTCGACTCTCGTCGAGATCGTGCGCGCTCCCGCCACCTCCGCGGACGTGGTGCAGCGAGTACAGCAGTGGGTGTCGCTCCTGGGCAAGACCGAGGTGCTCGTCAACGACTCCCCCGGCTTCGCGACCTCGCGGCTCGGCGTCTGCCTCGGACTCGAGGCCATTCGGATGTTGGAGGAGGGCGTCGCCGACGCCGAATCCATCGACCGCGCCATGGAACTCGGCTACAAGCATCCGATGGGACCGTTGCGTTCGACCGATCTCGTCGGGTTGGACGTTCGGCTCGCCATCGCAGAACACCTGGCGTCGACCCTCGGCGACAGATTCACTCCCCCGCAGTTGTTGCGAGACATGGTTGCTCGCGGCGACATCGGACGCAAGTCCGGTCGCGGCTTTCACGATTGGACGAACACATGACGGTACGGTTCGACATCACCGACGGCTTGGCGACCATCACCCTCGCGCGCTCCGAGGCACACAACGCCCTCGACGTCGCAACGAAGGTTGCGTTGGCGGAGGCCGTCCAGAACGCCGCTGCACCCGAGGTGCGCGCCGTGCTGATCACCGCAGAGGGGAAGAACTTCTGCGTCGGCCAGGATCTCGGCGAGCACGTCGCCGCACTCGAGGCCGATCCGGCCACGGCGATGGATACCGTCGGTGAGCACTACAACCCGGTGATCCGCGGACTGGCTTCGCTCGAGGTACCGATCGTCGTGGCCATCCCCGGCGCATGCGTCGGCGCGGGTCTCGGGATTGCCTTGGCCGGAGATATTCGGGTTGCGGGCACCAAGTCCTCATTCGCGACGGCCTTCACCGGAATCGGCCTGGCCAGCGACTCGGGGTTGAGCTACACGTTGGTCGAGGCGCTGGGATCGAGCCGGGCCGCTGGTCTGATGCTGCTCGGTGACAGGGTCACCGCCGTGCAGGCCCTCGACTGGGGTCTGGTGCATCGCGTCGTCGAGGACGGGGACGTACTCGAGACCGCGAGCACGCTCGCCACCTCCCTCGCTGCAGGCCCCACCCAGGCCTACAAGCAGGTCAAGTCGCTGATCGCTCGATCGGGACTGTCCGACGCCTTGGACCGCGAGGCGCAGGCACAGACCACCCTCGGCCAGACGCAGGACCACAAGGCCGCCGTCGACGCCTTCCTGAACAAGACGAGAGCCTCCTTCGTCGGCATGTGAACAGAAACTCGACCCCTGCTACGAGGTTTCGCGCACGTGCGGCGCAGCCGCTCTTGTGCCCGGGGTCACTTCGAGGCATACTGGTTACCAACCGATCATTCGGTAATGAAAGTAGGACTTATGACCACGTCAAACACCCTGTCCGCCGAAACGCTGCAGGACGGGTTCGACGACACCGTTGCCCGTGAGCAGCGCATCGAGCCGCGAGACTGGATGCCCGACGGCTACCGCAAGTCGCTCATTCGCCAGATCGCCCAGCACGCGCATTCCGAGATCATCGGAATGCAGCCGGAGGGCAATTGGCTCACCCGCGCGCCGTCGCTGCGCCGCAAAGCGATTCTGATGGCCAAGGTGCAGGACGAGGCCGGCCACGGCCTCTACCTCTACTCCGCCGCGGAAACGCTCGGAGCGGACCGCGCCGACCTGACGGTCAAGCTCATCGAGGGCAAGCAGAAGTACTCCTCGATCTTCAACTACCCCACCCTGACGTACGCCGACGTGGGCACCATCGGCTGGCTCGTCGACGGTGCGGCTATCTGCAATCAGGTTCCCCTGTGCCGCAGCAGCTTCGGTCCCTACGCACGCGCGATGATCCGCGTGTGCAAGGAAGAATCCTTCCACCAGCGCCAGGGCTACGAACTGCTGGCCACCATGATGCGCGGCACCGACGAGCAGCGGGCCATGGTCCAGGAGTCGGTGAATCGCTGGTGGTGGCCGGCACTGATGATGTTCGGCCCGCCTGACGACGAGTCTCCCAACACCGAGCAGTCGATGAAGTGGGGCATCAAGCGCCATACCAACGACGAACTACGCCAACGCTTCGTCGACATGTCGATCCCGCAGGCGAAGGCTCTGGGCGTCACATTCCCGGACCCGGATCTGAAGTGGAACGAAGAGCGTCAGTCGCACGATTTCGGCGAGCCCGATTGGTCCGAGTTCATGCAGGTGATCAAGGGCAACGGTGCCTCCAACGTCGAGCGCATCGCGAATCGTCGCGCAGCGCACGACGGCGGTGCCTGGGTCCGTGAGGCCGCAACCGCATTCGCAGCAAGGAACGCAGCATCATGAGCGAGTTCACCGCCGAGGGCGGCCACGGAGCAGTTCCCACCGACAACGTTCCGGTCGAGCCCAAAAGAGAAGCCGTCAAGGCTGATTGGCCGTTGTACGAGGTGTTCCTGCGCGGCAAGCGCGGCCTGAACCACGTGCATGTCGGATCACTCCACGCTGCCGACGACCACATGGCCCTGCGGCACGCTCGCGACGTCTACACCCGTCGCAACGAGGGCGTCAGCATCTGGGTGGTTCCGTCCAACTCGATCGTCGCGTCGTCCCCGTCGGAGAAGGATCCCTTCTTCGCACCGAGCGGCGACAAGGTGTATCGCCACCCGACGTTCTACGAGATCCCCGACAACGTCCCCCACATGTGAGACCCATTCTTCAAGAGGACAAGCACTCATGACTGATCACGACAGCGCCTACGAGGGTCTCGTCGACGAGGATTCACACGGGCAGTGGGCATTCGGAACGAGTTTCGACGACCCGCTCGCCGGAGTCGACACCACCGTCCCCGACGACGTCGACCTGAAAGCCCTTGCCGCATACTGCCTCATGCTCGGCGACGACGCGCTGATCAGCTCGCAGCGACTGGCGCAATGGAGCACCCGCGCACCGGAGCTCGAAGAGGAAGTGGCCCTGGCCAACGTCGGCCTCGATCTCCTCGGCCAGGCTCGGCTGCTGCTGGCCCGCGCCGCCAAAGCAGACCCGACGGTGGTGCCGTTCATTTCGGACACCTCCCCCGCACCGGCCGAGGATGCACTGTCGTTCTTCCGCGACGAGGCAGATTTCCGGAACGTGCGACTCACCGAACTCGACAACGGCGACTTCGCGAAATCCCAGGTCCGCCTGCTCGTGTTCTCGACGTGGCGGCTCGCCGTCTTCACTCGCTTACAGGATTCCCGCGACCCGGTCCTGGCTGCCGTCGCGAACAAGGGTGTCAAAGAACTGACGTACCACCGTGATTACGCGGCCCGCTGGGTCGTGACGCTGGGTTGCGGAACCGATGAATCCAAGCAACGAGTGCGCGACGCCGTGACCAGAATCTGGCCGTATATCTCCGAGCTGTTTCTCCCCACGGACGAGGAGATCGCCCTGGCCGAGGTGGGCGTTGCCGTCGACCCGCGGGATGTTCGCGAGGAGTTCGATTCCGTTCTCGCACAAGTTCTGCACGCCGCCGAGCTCGAGGCACCCGAGGGTAAATCCGTCGGCACCATCGGCGGCCGCGGGGGTCGACGTGGGATTCATACCGAAGCCTTCGGACCGTTGATCGCCGAGATGCAGGTAGTGGCCAGAGCACATCCGGAGGGAGTCTGGTGACCACCCTTCAACGAACGGCACGTGAGATCGCCGCCACCGTCATGGATCCCGAGATGCCACTGCTCACTCTCGACGATCTCGGCGTCCTCCGTGACGTCGAAGTCCGCGAGGACGGCAGCGTGCTCGTCACCATCACCCCGACGTACTCGGGATGCCCGGCGATGGCGACGATGCGCGACGACATCGCGCACAAGCTCACCGATCACGGGTACTCCGACGTCGAGATCGTCACCAGCCTGACCCCGGCGTGGAGTACCGACTGGATTTCCGAGGAGGGCCTGCGCAAGCTACGCGAATCCGGTTACTCGACGCCCGGTCCTGCTCCGACCCGCACCTCCGGCCCGGTTCCGTTGACCCTGACGGTCAAACCCCGCGAGATCGCCTGCCCGCAGTGCAGTTCCGTCAACACCCGTCTGACGTCGGAGTTCGGCGCGACGCTGTGCAAGGCCCAGTATCGGTGCGACGACTGCCTCGAACCCTTCGACCACGTCAAGGAAATCTGATGACCGTCACCGCCGAGCCCGTACAGAAGACCCAGCGCAACAAGCCGTTTCACACCCTGACCGTCGCCGATGTGGAATCACTGTGCGACGACGCAGTGGCCGTCACCTTCGACGTACCGGAGGATCTGCGCGAGGAATTCGACTTCAAGCCGGGTCAGTCGCTGATGCTCAGCCGCACGATCGACGGTGTGGAGCATCGCCGCTCCTACTCGATCTGTGCACCCGCGGGCTCGCGTCCACGCGTCGGCGTTCGCGAGGTCAGCGATGGCCTCTTCTCGTCCTGGCTCGTCCGCGAGGTCAAGGCCGGCGACCGCATCGACGTTCAGGGCCCGACCGGAAATTTCCATGCAGACCCGGCAGCGGCGGGCAGGCACGTTCTCATCGCGGCCGGATCCGGCATCACCCCGATGCTGTCGATCGCGGCCTCCGTGCTCGCCAACCCCGATGCCGAAGTGGTTCTACTGTACGGCAATCGGCGCACACGCACGGTGATGTTCGCCGAGGAGATAGCCGACCTCAAAGACCAGTACGGCAGTCGATTCGACATCATTCATGTCCTGTCCCGCGAACCGCGTGAGGTCGAGTTGTTCAGCGGCAGGCTCGATGCCGAGCGCTTGCGCGAGATACTCGACACTGTCGTCGCCACAGCGGACATCGATCATTTCTGGTTGTGTGGCCCGTTCGGAATGGTCAACGACGCACAGGACGTGCTGAAGGAACTCGGCGTCGCCAAGAGCAGCATTCACCACGAACTGTTCTACGTCGACGACATTCCGCCGCCGCAGGAGAAGCACCGCGAGCCCGGCGTCACCGGGCCCAGCAGCGAGGTCACCATCATCCTCGACGGCCGTGAGGTGAAAGGCGCACTGCCTCAGGACGAGTCGATTCTCGACGCGGGCGAGCAGCTGCGCTCCGATCTTCCGTTCGCCTGCAAGGGCGGAGTGTGCGGCACGTGCCGCGCGAAGGTGACCTTCGGCGACGTCGACATGCGTCGCAACTATGCGCTCGAGGACAACGAGGTCGACGCCGGCTTCGTGCTCACCTGCCAAACCTTCCCCGTCAGCGACACCGTCACCGTCGACTTCGACGCCTGATCCCCCGGAGACTGCCATGACCAGCGTCTTGTCCACCCCCACCGACACCCCCGACATCGAGTTCGCTTCTCGCGACCGGATATCCGCTCTCCAGTTGGAGCGTCTGCGGTGGTCGCTGCAGCATGCCTACGACAACGTGGCGCACTACAAGAAGGCATTCGACGATGCCGGAGTGCATCCCAGCGACCTGAAGGACCTGAGCGATCTGGCGAAGTTCCCCTTCACGTCCAAGCAGGACCTGCGGGCCAACTACCCGTTCGGCATGTTCGCCGTGCCGCAGAACCAGGTCTCGCGCATTCATGCGTCCTCGGGCACCACCGGTCGCCCCACCGTCGTCGGCTACACCGCCAAGGACATCGACAACTGGGCCGATCTGATCGCCCGCAGTCTCCGCGCGGGTGGCGTCAAACCCTCCGACAAGGTACACGTGGCCTACGGGTACGGACTGTTCACCGGCGGGCTCGGCGCACACTACGGCGCAGAACGACTCGGCTGCACGGTCATTCCGATGTCCGGTGGCATGACCGATCGTCAGATCCAACTGATCCAGGACTTCGAACCCGACGCCATCCTGGTCACCCCGTCCTACATGCTGACGATCGTAGACGCCATGGTGAAGAAGGGGATCGATCCCGCGAAGACGTCGCTGAAGACCGGTGTGTTCGGTGCCGAGCCGTGGACCGAAGAGATGCGCACCGAAATCGAGAACACTCTGGCGATGGATGCCGTCGACATCTACGGCCTGTCCGAGGTGATGGGACCGGGTGTGGCGATGGAATGCGTCGAAACCAAGGACGGACTGCACATTTGGGAGGATCATTTCTACCCGGAGATCATCGATCCGGTGACCGGCGAAGTTCTGCCCGACGGCGAGGAGGGTGAATTGGTGTTCACGTCCTTGTCCAAGGAAGCGATGCCGATCGTGCGGTATCGCACCCGGGATCTGACGCGTCTGCTGCCGGGCACGGCCCGCACGATGCGTCGGATGCAGAAGGTCACCGGCCGGACCGACGACATGATCATCCTGCGCGGCGTCAATCTCTTCCCGACGCAGATCGAGGAGCTCATCCTGGGTGTCCCCGCACTCGCACCTCAGTTCCAGTGTGTACTCGATCGCGCAGGCCGAATGGATTCCCTGACGGTGCGGGTCGAGGCCAGGCCCGATGTGCCGTCCGATCAGTACGCCGGCCTTGGCGTGACGCTGCAGAAGCTGGTCAAGAATCGGATCGGTGTGACGGTGAACGTCGACGTACTGCCGCAGGCGGCGTTGGAGCGTTCGATCGGTAAGGCCCGCAGGCTGATCGACAACCGCCCGGCCGTATGACATGAGCCCGGTGGCACAGGATTTCGAGCAATGGCGCGAGAACGTCTCGACGGCGTTCGTGCCGCTCGACGCTGTGTCCACCGGGCAGTCTCCGTTCCAGGGCACCCTGGTGTCGTCGACGTTGGGATCGCTGCAACTGAGCGAGGTGGCGGGGCGCGAGGTGGACGTGCGGCGCACCCGCGCCACCATCAAGCGCGCCGATCCCGGCCTGATCAAGGTCGGACTGCAATTGACCGGCCGCGGCACGCTGGTTCAGAACGACCGCGAGGCCGTGCTGGAGCCGGGCGACTTCGCGGTGTACGACACCAGTGCCCCGTACGACCTTCATTTCGTCGGAGACTTCGAGATGTTCGTGGTGATGTTCCCCCGCGACGCGCTCCGCATCGATTCCCGTGAGTTGACAACCGTTGCCGCGCGTCGCATCGAGGGCGATCACGGCGTCGGCGCGTTGGTTTCGCCGTTTCTGTTCAATCTGCGCCGCAACGCCGCAGACGGAACACTGCCGGCGACGCCGATGCTGGAGAACGCGGTGCTCGACCTTCTCTGTGCTGCTCTCGACGACGCGGCTCCCCATGATGCGCCGGGTTCCACGCTCCTGATCGAGGCCAAGAGCCTCGTCGAGTCGCATCTGTCCGATCCCACACTGTCCACGGCGTCGATCGCTGCGCGACTCCATATTTCGACGCGCTACTTGCAGAAGTTGTTCGAGTCCGACGGCCGTACCGTGGCCGGCTGGATCAGATCCAGGCGACTCGAACGATGCCACCGCGAACTACGCGACCCCCGCTTCGCGGCAGACAGCATCGGAACCATCTGCGCGCGAAACGGTTTGATCGATTCCTCGAACTTCTCGAAACTGTTCAAGGAGACGTACGGCATGTCGCCGCGCGAGTATCGCGCCGGGTGAGGGCGTACGCCGCCCTCACCCGACCACGAATCACGCCCCGAGAATCAGATCCGAGGCCCGCTCGCCCACCATGATGGTCGGCGCGTTGGTGTTGCCCGACGGCACCGTCGGCATGATCGACGCATCCGCGACCCGTAGGCCGTCGACACCTCGCACTCGAAGATCAGCTCCCACAACCGCATTCGCGTCCGAATCGGCACCCATCTTGCAGGTCCCCACCTGATGGTGATACGTGCCGGCGGTCTGGCGAACGTAGGCTCGCAGGTCGTCGCGGGTACGCGCACTCGGTCCCGGAACCACCTCGGCCTTGCGCCACGGCGCGAACGCGTCGGAGGCACCGATCTCGCGGCAGATCTCCACCGCGTCGACCATCGCTTCGAGGTCGTACGGATCGGCCAGGATGTTCGGATCCGCCAGCGGTAGTTCGCTCGGGTCCGAGGACGCCAACCGGAGGGTGCCGCGCGAGCGGGGAGCGACGATGCCGGGTGCGATGGTGTAGCCGTTCTCGGGCACCGGGTATCCGTCTGCAGGATAGGGAATGTGCATGAACAGGGGTTGCAGATCCGGTGCAGCGCCTTCCCATCCGGCACTGCGGGCGTACAACTGCGCCTCGAGCAGGTTGTTGGTACCGGCCGCGAGCGGCTCGAGTGCCTCGTAGATGTTGCTCAGCAGCAAATGGTCGTGCAAGTTGTCGCCGACGCCGGGCAGGTCCACCACCGTGTCGATACCGTGTGCACCTAGATGATCGGAGGGGCCGATTCCACTGAGCATCAACGTTTTCGGTGAGCCGAGGGCTCCACCGCACAGGATCACCTCGTGGTCGGCGAACGCACGCTGTACTTCGGAGCCGCCGCGACTGAACTCGATTCCCACCGCTCGTCCGTTCTCGAGCGCCACCTTGTGGACGAGCGCACCGGTGGTGACGGTGAGATCGGGATTGTTCAGCACCGGCCCGACGAAACTCTTCCACGCGCTCATCCGCTCACCGTCACGGGTGGTGGTGTGGTTGTAGCCCGCGCCGACCATCTCGTCGGCGTTGAAGTCGTCGATGAGCTTGTGTCCGTGCTCGACTGCCGCGTCGACGAACGCGGCCGCCAGGGGATGCGGGGTGCCCATGATGGACACCGGCAGTGGCCCGTCGCCGCCGTGGAACTCGTTGGCTCCGAGCTCGTGTGACTCCGAGCGCTTGAACAGGGGCAGTACGTTCTCCCACGACCACCCGGCATCGCCTGTCGCGGACGCCCACCCGTCGTAGTCGCTGGAATGCCCTCGGACGTAAATCATTCCGTTGAGGGACGAGCTGCCGCCGAGTACGCGTCCACGCGGCCAGAATATCCGCCGATCGTTGGCGTGCTTCTGCGGGGTGGTGAACAGTCCCCAGTCCTGTGATCCGCCGAGCAGCGTCGGCCAGCCCTGGGGTGAGTGGATCGCCGGGTCGGTATCCACCGGTCCGGCTTCGATCACGTGCACGGTATGCCCGGCATCGAGCAAGCGCCGGGCGATGACGCTTCCCGCTGATCCTGCTCCCACTACGATGTAATCCGTCGACATGCGCTGCCTCTTTCTGTTGTGACCGTCGACACAACAGTGGCCGAATCCGCGAACGCAAACATGTCGCTGAGCGCACACATTCTGGGTCAGATGCGCACCGGGAGCGGAGCCGGCAGGAGCGACCACGTGGGGGAGTCTCCGTCAGAGGATCATCGGTGCCATTCCGAGGATCATCAGTGCGGAACCCGCGGTCACTTGTCGTCCGGGCGGGTTCGTGCGGAGCAGGTGGATCGTTACGGCCATCCACACCATCAGGAGCAGGGCCGCGACGATCCTCGGATCCGCCCCGACTCCGTGCTGGTGCCGGATCGACACCTGCGGATCCGCGTGGGAGTGCATGGACGGCAGCAGCATCAGCAGCACACCCATGCAGGTGAGGTCCACTGCGCAGGGGATCGCTCTCGCAGTGTTAGGCCGATCCGCGGTCACGTGGACGGCAGCGGCAACGAGCGCGAGTATCGATATCAGCGCTACCGCTGGGTCCGTGCCGAACACCACCATTGCGGCCATAACGGTGCCCATGCAGAGGTGAGCCCACCGGACCCGTCCCGTGTGGCTGCGGCGTCCGATCAGTGGGAGAACAGCACCCACCGCGCCGAGCGCCATCAGCACCGTCATGACCATCGGTGTCAGCCCGTCGGTTCGAGATCTCGAGCGCGAGATCCGGTCCGCCGCGCTACGAGGAGCCCTCCGGCGAAGAACGCCGCGACGACGACCAACAACAGGGTGGCCAGCACTCCCGAACCACCGATCAGCAGCGTGAAGTTGTCCAGCACGAGACCCAGAATCGCCACCAGCCCCACGGTTCCGAGTGCCGGGGCGACGACGGTGTGCCAGGTGCGCGTATCCACGGTCGATCGACGGAAGAACGCGATGATCGCGCCGCCCGTGAGGATCATCAGAACCAGGATGCTCACGGTGGCCAGTCCGGACATCCAGGTGAACAGTTCCAGCACCGGGTCTGCGCCTGCTGCTGCGAAGACCGCGAGAACCACTCCTGCCGAGCCGGTCTGGAACAGTGACCCCATGTGCGGGGAGCCGTGCCGAGAGTGGGTGCGCGCCAACGACGAGGGGGCGACGCCCTTCCGGGCCAGTGCGAAGACGTACCGCCCGATTGCGTTGTGGAACGCCAGCAGAGCGGCGAAGAGACTGGTGACCAACATGATTTCCATGATGTCCGCCGACATCGGGCCCAGATACTGGGCGGCAGCGGCGAAGGTCAATCCCGCCGTGTCGTCCGCAGCGGCCTGCGCGACGGATGCGCTGCCGAAAGCGAGCACGACGGCCCAACTCGACACCGCGTACACCAGTCCGATGGTGACGACAGCGGCGTAGGTCGCAATCGGAACGGTACGCGTTGGGTTACGCGCCTCCTCGCCGTAGATCGCGGTGGCCTCGAAACCGATGAACGACGCGATGGCGAACATCAGGGCGATGCCGGGCGATCCGCTGAAGAAGGCCGAGGGAGTGAACGATTCGACGTCGATGCCCGCGGCACCACCCTTGGCGAACACCGCGACCGACAGGATCACGATGATGCCGATCTCGAGCACCAGCAGCACCCCGAGCACCTTGGCACCGAGATCGATGCTGCGGTAGCCGAGCAGCGCCACGATCGCGACGAGACCGAGCGCCCACAACCACCACGGCAGGTCGGGTCCGCCGTACTTCACGGCCAGGCTGTCGACGGTCGATGCGGCGAGGCCGTAGATGCCCGCCTGAATGGCGGTGTACGTCAGCAGCGCCAGACCCGCAGCACCGAGGCCCATGGTTCTCCCGAACCCCTTCTCCACGTAGGCGTAGAACGCACCGGTGTCCACCATGTGTCGGCTCATGGCCGCGTACCCGACGCTGAAGATCAGCAGGACGATCGCCGCGACGATGTAGGCGAGCGGAGCGCCCGCTCCGTTACCTGTCGCGATCATGACCGGCAGGGCCCCACCGATGGCGGTCAGCGGCGCTGCAGCGGCGATGACCAGGAACACGATTCCGACGACGCCGATGGATCCGCGGAGCGCACCTGCCGTCGAATTCGATTGCGTTTCAGACATTCTGCTCACCGCTCTCGCAGCTCGAGGCGGCGCAGTGCGTAGAACTCGAGCGCGGCACGTCGAGGGTGGGGTTGCGATCGAAGAATCCCGCGGGCTTCAGTTTGAAGCCGGTGTAGTCCACCGGCATGATCGGCCAGTCCTCGGGTCTCGGGAAGTGGGTGAGCCCGAAGGTGTGCCACAGCACGATGTCCTCGTCGACGAGGCTACGGTTCGACGCCACGAACGCCGGCAGACCCGCTCCCCCATGATGCTGGTTGACGAAATCGCCTGCGGCATAACGTTCGCTTCGGTCGAACTGCGTCACCCAGAGATGCTTGGTGGCGAACGTGGCACGTCGCGCGATCGACGAGTTGTCGTCGGCCAGCAGCAATGGCTGGCCTTCGGGGTGCAGCGTGTATCCGACGGGCTTTCCGAGCCGGCTCAGCGAGGTCGGATTGGTGACGTGCCAGACGCGGCCCACCGTGCCGTCGGCGATACGTTGCGCCTCGGCTTCCGTGGCCAGTGAGGTGTGTTGCAGAGCAAAGGCATTGCCGTGTAGGTTGTCCGGTCCCATCGGTATCCGGCGGGTCTCGATCTCCTCGACGGAGTTGCCGATACCGTCGACCATCATGTCGAGTCGCGCACTGAACAGATGCTGGTGGCACGGCGCTCCGAGTCCCGGGGCGATCTCTGTTGCGTACGGGTAGTCGCCACCGGGATGCCCGGAGGTGAACACGATTCCGGTTGCCTTGACCTCGAATTCGATGGTGCCGTCGAGGTAGAGGTACCAGAAGAATCCGTAGTCGTAGTTGCCGATGGTGGTGAAAAAGGAGATCACGAGTCGGCGCTGACGACGGGTCTCCTGCGATCCCGACCACAGATCGGTGTGCTTCCACAGCACCCCGAAGTCCTCCTCGTGCATGCACACGGCGTTCGTCAGAGTTTTCGGGTTGCCGAATTCGTCGGCGATCACGGCGTCGAAGTACGTGATGTCTCCGACGCAGTCGCACCCGAGTTCGAGTGAGTTCGCGTACCGTCCCACCAGGTACTCACCGGTGTCGAAGTAGTTCTGCCACGACCGCACGGGCGATGGATCACCATAAGGGACAACCATTTCGGCAATCGAAGCGCGATGGATGATCGGACGGACGGTACCGCCGTCCTCGAACCCGATCTGGTGCAGCACCAGACCTTCACGCACGTCGAAGCCGACTCGGAACGACCACTTCTCCCAGTCGACGCGATTGCCTCGAACCGTGAAGCTCGGACCGTCGGGTTGGGTGATCTCGATCGGCTTCTGCGTGGTGCGCAGCGGGCCGGTGACGGACAGATCGTCGAAGTTTCCCGATTCCTCCGGGATGGGAACCACCCCCAGGTCGACAACCTTGTCCACCGTCCGATTCATCACGTCGACGAACGCGACCAGCCCGTCGATGGGATGGGCCCACGCGTGATCGGCGGGGTAGTCCTGCCGAAAGGCCAAGCCGCGCAGTATGCGTCGGCCGTGCTCGCCCGGGTAGTCGAACACACCTGCCGACAGGGGTGCCACTCGAACGTCGGCTACGTCCAGTCCGCGGGCAGCCAGCGCGGCGAGCCAGTCCGGATCGGTGGAGAGCACCGTTTCTACGAGCTCGAATTCCTCGTCGAGCACCGGCATCTGGCCGTCACGAATCGCGTCGAGCCGGGTGGAGCCGATCACCTGACGCTCGTCGAGGGAGACGAGAAGGTCGACGGCATCGGGCGTCGAGATGTCGTGCAAGAGCACCCGGAAGGTGCGTCGAGTGGTCGGGTCGGCGATATACAGCTCGGCCTTGTCCGGTTCGTCCAGTCCGACGTAGACGAACCGGGTTGCAGCAGTGACGAATCCGGCGGCGTCGACGATGTCTCGAACCTGCGCGATCTCGTCTTCGGTGGGCAACGACAAGGCGTGGTCGATTGCGTGGGGCGTGAGGGTTGGCATGGGTGTTCCTCGAGGTCGGGTGTTGGTTCTACAGACGTTGAATAACGAAGGCATGCGAGCGGAATCGAATCGCCCGCCAGCAGGGTGGCTACAGCTGAGCTATGAACCGATCGAGCATCTCGAACTGCCGGTCGGCAGTGGTGTCATCGGGAGTGAGCACGCCGAGAATCTGCATGCCCATCATCATGTTGAGCAACGTTTCGACGGCGAGATCGACGTCGAAGTCGCCGGCGTCGCCTTCCGCACGAGCCTGCTCGAGAAACTCCGCCATTCGCGCCCGCCACGACACCAGGGATCGACGGTTGGTGTCGTCCATGTGCTCGTCGTACATCGCGCGTTGCCACAGCGAGACTGCAATTCTCGCCTCGAGCAGAGTCTCTTCGGTCGTCGGCATCACTTCTCGACAGAAGATGCGGAGTGCATCGAATCCCGTTGCATCGCCCAGCGCTTCGTCGATACGGCGGTTCGTTGCCTCGAAGACGTGCTCGAATGCGGTGCGGAGAATCTCGTCCTTGCCCGCGAAGTAGTGGCTCAGTGCACCGTTCGTGTATCCCGCCTCGGTCGCGATGTCCCGCATGTTCGCGGCATCGATCCCCTTGGCAGCGATCAAACGCCAGGTTGCCGCGGTGATCGCGCGGCGGCGTTCGTCGTGATCCACGAGCTTCGGCACAGCCCTACGGTAGCGGCCCCCTGCTCGGACCTAGGGTTCGGGCATCGTCATCATCGCCTTCCGATCCGTTCGAACGTTGTTCTACGTCCGTTGAACTAAATCTTGCGACCTGCTCGTTACGAATCGCGCTTCCGTCGGTAAACACCGCGTTACCCCAGGTGAGCGGAACCTCGTAGCAGGGGTCGAAGTTCCGCTCACCTGGGTCGTTCCGCAGGCTCCACTCCCGCTCACCTGCGTCAGCTCTACAGAACGATCGTGACGACTTTTTCCTCGGTGTTGGCCTCGATTCCGGCCCATCCGAGTTCACGGCCCGTGCCACTGGATTTCATGCCGCCCCAGGGGAGTGCGGGATCGATTGCGGCCCAACCGTTCACCCACACCGCGCCGGAACGAACCTGCGCAGCAAGGGTGTGCGCCCTCGACACGTCTCGGGTCCAGATGCTCGCGGCCAGTCCGTACACCGTGCCGTTGGCGATGGCGATGGCCTCGTCGGCGGTGTCGAACGGAATCACCGTGCCGACGGGACCGAAAATCTCCTCCTGCGCGATCTTCATGTCGTTGTCGGCGTCGGTGAAGATCGTCGGCTCGACGAAATACCCTGCGCCGTCGGGCCGTCCGCCACCCGCCGCCACTCGTGCTCCGCCGTCGCGTCCGGCCTGGATGTACCCCAGCACGCTGTCGCGCTGCTTCGCGTTGACCAGTGCGCCCATCGTCGTCGACGGATCGAACGGATCACCCAACACCTGAGCCGACGCCGCAGCGGCCAGGCCGTCGACCACCTGCGAGTACAGCGAGCGATGCACCAGCACTCGGGTTCCGGCAGCACACACCTGGCCCTGGTTGAAGAACAGTCCCATCGCGGTTCCGTTGATCGCCGCCTCGAGATCCGCGTCCTCGAGAATGATCTGCGGGGACTTTCCGCCGAGTTCGAGCGTGGTCCGCTTGAACGTATCGGCAGCCTTCTTGGCGATGAGCTTGCCGACGCGAGGACTGCCGGTGAAGCTGATCTTGTCGACGTCCGGATGCCCGACCAACGCGTCTCCGGTCACTTCTCCCAGTCCTGGAACGACATTGACGACCCCACCGGGCAGACCGGCCTCGTCCATCAGACGTGCGAGATGCAGGATGGACAGTGGCGCATCCTCCGGCGGCTTGACGACGAGCGTGTTTCCCGCGGCCAGCGCGGGCGCGAGCTTCCATGCGGCGATCATCAGTGGGGTGTTCCACGGAACGATCGCGCCGATCACTCCGACGGGTTCGCGCACGGTGTACGAGTGCGTCGGCTGCCCGAAGTAGCCCGCAGTGGGGATGGAACTCCCGGTGATCTTGTCGGCCCAGCCGGCGAAGTGCCGAAAAGTGGCTGCCGCATTGGGGATGTCGAGCATGGCCGGCTGACCAACCGGCTTGCCCACATCGAGGGCCTCGAGCCGCGCCAACAGATCGCCGTCGCGCTCGATCAGATCGGCAATTCGATTGAGCAGCTGTCCGCGGACCACTCCGGGCGTGGCACCCCATTCGCCACCGAGTTGGGCGCGAGCCGCACGCACCGCAGCATCGACATCCGACGCCGTGGCTGCAGCAACCTCGGCCAGTGGCTGTTCCGTCGTGGGGTTGAGGTCGGTGAACGTGCCGCCGTCGGAAGCGCCGTGCCACTGCCCTGCGATGTAGAGCTCGGTGGCGGTGTTTGTCGGCAACGACGGTGCGGCCGATTCTTGAACTGCGGTCATATTTACAAGCTCCTTCTCGGGGCCGATCGCGGCACCTGTGGCGTGTCCGGTCCAGACTGCGCCCGGACAGGCGAGAAGGTCTTGTGTGATCGCGCACACATTGTGCGGCAGATGCGCACCGTCCTCAGCCCCACGCCAACGGGTCGGTATGACGAATATGTGTCGACACACCGGGCCCCGGTTACCGCCGTGTTTCACCGCCCGGGCATGCGACGGAGAGTCAAATATCTCGACACTTCGAGGCCATCCATCGGCCTCTCAGCAGGCAAAACTGGTGCCCTCCCACACGAAAGGCCCGCAATGACACACCACCAGTTTCGCGCCGCGGCAGTCCAGGCCGCGCCGGTATTTCTCGATCTCGACGCGTCGATCGACAAGGCGATCGGCCTGATCGAGGACGCGGCCCGCGCCGGAGCCGAACTCATCGCATTTCCCGAGACCTACCTGCCCGGCTACCCCTGGTACATCTGGCTCGACGCACCGGTGTGGGGGTTTCAGTTCACGCAGCGCTACTTCGACAACTCACTGGAGTACGGAACACCTCAGGCGGCTCGAATTGCGCACGCCGCCAGGGACAACCACATCATGGTCGTGATGGGCCTGAGCGAGCGATACAAGGCAAGCCTCTACATCGCCCAGTGGATCATCGACGCCGAAGGCAAGACCGTCGCGATGCGCCGCAAGCTCAAGCCGACTCACGTCGAACGCACCGTGTACGGCGAAGGTGACGGCTCCGACCTATCGGTATACGACACCGACCTCGGACGCGTCGGCGCACTGTGCTGCTGGGAGCACCTGCAACCGTTGTCGAAGTACGCGATGTACGCCCAGAACGAGCAGGTGCACATCGGCGCCTGGCCCAGCTTCTCGCTCTACACCGGCGCAGCCTACGCCCTCGGGACCGAGGTCAACACCGCTGCCAGCCGCATCTACGCCGTCGAAGGCGGCTGCTTCGTCATCAGCCCCTGCGCGACCGTCTCCCCCGAGATGATCGACATCATGTGCACCGACGACGCCAAGCGCACGATGCTCACCGCAGGCGGCGGTCATGCCCGCATCTTCGCGCCCGACGGCCAACTGATGCACGAGCCGCTCGCACCCGACGCGGAAGGCATCGTCTACGCCGACATCGACACCAGCATCATTTCGATCGCCAAGGCTGCCGCCGACCCGGCCGGCCACTACTCCCGCCCAGACGTGACACGGTTGTGGCTCGACAAGACGCCCGGCGACCGCGTCGTGTCGGGAGCGCAGCCCGTCGCGAACGCGCGGTACGACTTCACCGAGGACGTCGCGGCCGAGCTACGTCTGGAGATCACCGAACAGCTCGCTCGCGACGAGGACGCCGCCCGTGTCTGAACTCGAATCCGCGATCCCCGATCATCTCGTCGTTCCCCGGTCGTGTCCGCGTCGCACACCCGAGGGCTACCAGCCACCCTTTCCGTCCTACGTTGCCCGCTTTCCGGTATCCACCGAACGAGTAGTGATGGGCTACTTCGGAATACAGGGCCTGCCCGACGCCTCCCCGTGGGGTGACGAGGGTCCGTCCCGAACGGACCGGGCCCGCTACACCGACGAGGAGGGTATCGACACGACGGTGTTCATCGGCTACTGGGACGACGTCGCGGTGTTCGATCGCTGGTTCGATTCCGTCGGTCAGCACTGGACGAGCGTCAGAGGCCGTTTCGTCGAAATCATCAGACCGACCGTCGACCGCTACGAGACGCTCTTCTCCTCCACCGGCCGCATGGAAGGTGTTGCCACTCTGACGGATTCACTCAGTGGAACCATCGAAGAGCATGCCTACTGGGGCGGGGTCCGGGATCGAATCCCGTTGTCGCAGACTGACTCGCTTGCTCCCAGCGGGGAGCCTCAGGTCGTACGCGACGGCGACAGAGTCACAATTGTGCCGCAGGAGAACCTCTGCCTCATCCGATCCGGGCAGGATTGGGCCGATACGGCCGGGTCCGAACGAGAGACGTACCTGCGGGACGTCGAACCGGTGTTGCGCGCCGGCATGGACTTCCTCCGCGACGACGGACTGGCCATCGGTTGCTTCGCCAACCGATACATGACGGTGGTCGACGACAACGGCGTCGATACCGACAAGTCCTTCGGCATGAGTTGGTGGCGCAGTCTGAGCGACCTCGAAGCATGGGCCGAGTCGCATCCGACGCATGTCGCCATCTTCGGTGCCGCGCTGAAGTATCTGTCGACGATGGGGCCCGCGGCCTCCCTGAGGCTCTATCACGAGGTGACCGTCGCGGCGGCGGACGAACAGTACTTCGAATATTTCGGCTGCCACGACCGCACGGGTCTACTGCGTACCGCTGCGGAGCGTTCTACCCTGTGAGAAGACGGGAGGTACCTGACATGGTCGATCCGCTGCGCACCGACTCCGTCGACCTGGCCGACAGCGTCGACTTCTGGACCGCTGCGGTGAGTCGGACGTACGTCGATCTAGAGTGCACGATTCCCGAGAACGCGTCGGCCATCACCGGGCATATCGAGTCGACCGGACTTGCGACCCTCGGATTGTCGCGAGTGTCTGCGACAGCTCAGACCGTCCTACGAACGCCCGCAGGTATCTCCCGAACCAGTGACGACTACTTCTTGGTCAGCGTCCAGACGTCGGGGACCGGGTTCGTCGTCCAGGACGACCGAACTGCGGTCCTGGAACCGGGAGATTTCGCGCTCTACGACACCACCCGCCCGTACAGTCTTCGCTTCGACGATCCGTTTGCCCAGTACGTGCTGATGCTCCCCGGCGCAACGCTGCGAACGCTCGTCCGCGACACGGGTTCACTGACCGCACGGGCGGTGTCCGGACGGCAAGGGGCCGGGAAACTGCTCGTGAGCATGATCTCGTCGGTCATGGACGACGCCGACATGAGTACCGCGTCGGCCGAGGCCGTGTCGCAGAGCGTCGAGTACATCCTGGTCGCAGGCCTGGTCGGGCTGACCGGGGTCGAGAAGCCGGCACCCTACGCAGCGTCCGAACGGCTGGGCGAAATCAAGCGTGCGATGACGGCGCGGCTGCGAGATCCGGATCTGACCGTGACGGAAGTGGCAGCCTCCCTGCACTTGTCGCTGAGCACGGTGCATCGAGCGTTTGCCGGTGAGCCGTGCACCGCCAGTGAGTGGATCTGGATGCAGCGACTCGACGGCGTCAAACGGGCTCTGTGCGAGCCACAGAATGCTCGCACCACGATCGGAGCCCTGGCGGCATCGTGGGGATTCACCGACCCGGCGCACTTCAGCCGCGCCTTTCGGGCGCGCTTCGGGTGCACTCCCAAGGAGTTTCGCGACACCAACCGCGGGTGAGCTCAGATCCCGAGCGACCCGGCCAGTGTCGGCCAGCTCTTGGGCAGTTGTTCCACCCAGTAGGGCCAGGAGTGGGTTCCGGTTTCGGTGAAATCGAACGTCGCGGGGATGTTCAGCTGACTCAGTCGATCCGCAAGTCGATGGGTGCAGTAGTTCGCGCCCACCTCGATGAGACCACCGACCACCACCACGTCGAGCGCCGACGCGCTGTCGAAACTTTCGTGGCGACCCGGCGCTCCCGTTCCCACCGAGACGTACACGTCGGTGCCGCGCAGGCTTTCGGCATTGACCACCGAATCATGTTGCGCCCAGGCAGGATCGAGAGGACCGCCCCACATGTTGTCGGCATTGCCGCCGAATGCTCCGACGATCGCGCGGATACTCGCCTGCCCCATCGGCTCCGAGGAGGCGAAACACCCGCTGTACGACGCCACCCCGGAGTAGACATCGGGGTTACGTGCGGCCAGCATCATGGCCGACTGTGCCCCCATCGACAGCCCGGCGATCGCGTTGCGTCCGTTGCCGTCCACGGCCGCGTCGATCAGCGGCGGAAGCTCCTCGGTCAGGAACGTTTCCCATTGATAGCGGCCGAGTTTCGGATCGTCTCGTTGCCAGTCGGTGTAGAAGCTGCCCGGTCCGGCGAGCGGCAGTACGACGTTGACGTTCCTGTCGGCGAAGAATTCCGCTGCTCCGCCCTTGCGGAGCCACATGCTGTTGTTCGGATCCTCTTCGCCGATTCCGCTGAGCATGTACAGCGTCGGCCGCGATCCGGTCTTCGCTGCCGGAGTCAGCACCTGCACGTCGACAATGGCCCCCATCGCAGGCGATTCGACGCTCAGCGTGCGCAGGGTGTCGGACGCGATCGACGTGTCGACAATCCGTGCCGCCGAGACAACAGGATCGGCGGAGACAACGCCGACCGAGGACACGGACATCGCGGCGGCGACGGCGAACGTGGTGAAAATGCGTCGACGACGCATGGCGATCCTCTCGGGATGTGTCACAGGGGAACGGCGAATTGCATGGAGCATTGCACAGCAACCGACCGGATGGAACGCCGTACGAACATCCACCCGATTCGGACCGACCGGGACTCTGACAACACATCACCGCACGAGCATTCACCCTTCTTTGCAACGCTTTTCGGGCATCCAGTTCCGTATTCTGAGCATCGCTTCGTCCACTAATAGTTAGTGCACTAACCAATCCTGGTAGCCTGGGCACCGTGACGACCACCGAAGATCCACTCGCGCTAGACCGCCAGGTCTGCTTCGCGCTCGCCGTCGCCAACCGCGCCGTGCTGTCGGTGTATCGGCCACTGCTCGAGCCGATGGGACTGACGCATCCGCAGTATCTGGTGATGCTGGCACTGTGGGGCGAATCGCCGATGTCGGTCAAAGCCATCGGATCGGCCCTGCAACTCGACTCCCCCACCCTCTCGCCGCTTCTCAAGCGTCTGGAGTCGATGGGGTTGCTCACCCGCAATCGAAGCACCGAGGACGAGCGCGTTCTACTCGTCGCGCTCACCCCGGCCGGGGCCGCGCTTCGCAAGAAGGCCGAGAAGATTCCACCCACCGTCGTTTCGAAGCTCGGAGCGTCACTCGCCGAACTCGACGAACTACGACGCGTCCTCACCCGCGTGAACGACGCGGCCATCGCAGCAGGAGCACTGTCGTGAACACTCGTCCTACCCGCACCCGCCCGCGCTTCGGTCAGTGGCTGGGCTACGCCGTCCTCGGCCGCAAACTGCCTGACTCCATGCAGGATTGGGTTCGACGCGACCTCGTCGGCCCAGGAGCGACACCGCGTCACATCCTGCGGTCGATGATCCCGTTCCTGCCGATATTCATCGGATTCTTCGTTCTGTTTCCGGGAGCGATCTGGCTACGCGCGTCGATGGTGTTGCTCAGTTTGCTGCTCGCGCTGTTCTACACCGCCGCCTACATGGATCAGAATCGCGCTCGACGCCTCGAGATCCACGGGCTACCGGCCGATCTGAAGAGCCCGAAGAAGATGGCCGAGATGGAACGCGAGCGAGAGAACTACCGCCGCAATCACTGACGCTCTCGGTCGAGCCCGGCGGTGAAATCGTCGGCGATCATCGCCGCCAAGTCGCGGGTCTTGCGGTTGGTGTTCTGTGAGAGCTCGGTCAGTTGTGCGAAGGCAGCGTCCGCGTCGATGCGGTACACCGACATCAGGATTCCGACGGCTCGGCCGATGGACCCGCGGGTGTCGAGCGCAGTCCGTAGTGTCGCGGCCTCGTTGCCGCTTTCCTGGATCAGTTGCTCGCGCACGCGCGAGAGTTCGAGGTGCACTCGAATTCGAGCCACCAACTCTCGGTCGTGGAACGGTTTGACGATGTAGTCGTCGGCCCCGCGCCCGAGCCCGTCGAGCACGAAGTCGGTTCCCGCTCGCGCGGTCAGCAGGATCACCGGCATCCGCTGCAAGGCGTCGTCGCGGCGGATCTCGTCCACGAGTTCCAGACCGCTGCGTCCGGGCAGCAGAACGTCGGAGAGCACGAGGCCGGGCATCGTCGATCGAGCACTGCCGAATGCGGTCTCGATGTCGCCCGCGGTGGTGACGGACCAGCCCTCGTCGGTCAGCAGGCGTACCAGGTAGTTGCGCATGTCGACGTTGTCCTCGACGAGAAGAATGTCTGCGCGCTCGGTGGTCACCGTCGTCGAGTCGCTCGCAGCGAAGATCGCCGACACCGAATCGGCGGGGGCGGCCGGCCGCTCGACGGCTGCAGCCGCCTCGGCGGGCAGCCGCGGAACCACGACGGTGAAGGTACTGCCACGGCCCGCCTCGCTCTCGACGTCGATGCGGCCGCGCAAGACGGTGAGCAGGTCCGATACCAGCGCCAGTCCGATACCGGATCCTTCGATGCTGTGGGCACCCGATCGTTCGACTCGATGGAATCGATCGAAGATCAGCGGCAGGTCCTCCGCGGGGATCCCGAGGCCGGTATCCGCAACGACCAAGCGGACGACGTCGCTGTCGGTCCGCAGGCGCACGGAGATCCGACCGACCGGCGTGTATTTGACGGCGTTCGCGACGAGGTTGAACACGATCTTCGTCCACATCTCACCGTCGGTGAGGACGACGACGTCGTCGGCTACGTCGACCACGAGCTCGAGACCCTTGCCCGACGCCACCGCCTCGAACAGCGACGCGCAGTCACGCGTCACCGCTCCCAGGTCGGTGGGTTCGAGCCGGGGACGCAGCTGACCGGCATCGGCGCTGACCACGTCCAGGAGATCGTCGACCAGTCGACGCAACCGAGTCGACGCACGATGAACGACGTCCAACGACTCACGATCGACGTCGGTCAGCGTCGAGTCGACACTCTCGCGTACCGAATCCAACGGGCCGGCGAGCAAGGTCAGCGGCGTGCGGAACTCGTGTCCGACGTTCTCGAGCAGCCGCGTCTTCGCCTCGTCGGCTTCGGCGAGTGCCGCGACGCGTCGCCTCTCCATCTCGAAGGCATGCGAGGCGGTCAAGGCCGTGGACACCCGCTCGGCCACCGCGATCGAGAAGGACACGACGGAGTCGTCGCGGGCGCGAAATTCGTCGACTCCGACCAACAGGGCCCCGATGGGCTGAGCATGTCCCGCGAGCGTCAGCGGAACGATGACCGCCTGCGCGACGGATCCGGCAATCTCGACCGTCGAGCAGGGAACGCGTCCGTCGCACACGTCGAGAACATGGGCAAGGTCCCAGGTCGCGTCGTCGCAGCCGAGTGCGCCCGAGGTCGCGATGTGATCGAGCTGCCCGTCTTCGGCGAGGTCGCGGCGCAGATAGGCCGCGACGAGGGGAAACTCGCGGGCCTCGTCACCCAGAGTTTCGACCGCGGCGCGACAGATGCCTACCGGCCCCTCGGTGCCGTCACCCGTCAGTGAGCCCAGGGCGAGCAGCGCGTGCATGCGGCGTTCGCCGAGTACCTGCATCGTGACCTCGGTCGTGGCGACGAACACGCCGAGCACCGTCCGTCCGGCTCCGAAGATCGGGCTGTACGAGAAGGTCCAGTACGTCTCCTCGGGGTAGCCGAACCGATTCATGACGAACAGCTGCCGAACGCCGTGCACGGGCTTGCGGTCCTCGACCACGTGGGTGCAGAGACCGCCGACGTCGTCCCATATCTCGGACCAGCTCTCGCTGGCCCGCTGACCTGCGGCCTGCGGAAACTTGTCCCCGAGAAAATCGGTGTACGTGTGGTTGAAGATCTGCACCAGATGCGGGCCCCACCAGATCAACATCGGGATCGTCGACGGCATGACGGTGCGGACGGCGGTCACCAACTCCTGCGGCCAACTCTCCACCGGCCCCAGATCGGTCGCCGTCCAGTCCAGTTCCCGGAATCGCGCGTCGGTGGCGTTGTCACCCGGGAACAGCTCGTCCAGCTGGGCCGAACTGCCATCGGGTTGTGGGGAATTCATCGTCTCGTCCTTCGTACTGTCGTTCCGCTCCAGTCCGGCGGGCGCGATCTCGGCATCGATACTAGCCGAACGACCGGTATGCAGGCGTTTCGCTGATCCCCCACGGGGGTACTGCCGCGAGCATGCCCCTCTCATCAAGTCTCCCGTATCCCTTGGGCGTCTCGCGTCTGTCGAACGACGGTGCCAACCTTGCCGTCTACTCCGAAACCGCGGACTCGGTGTCCGTGGTCGTGCTGAACGAAGACGGAACAGAGCGCAGTACAACACCGTTGACGCTGCGTACCGGCCACGTCTTCCACGATCTGGTTCCCGACGTCACGCCGGGTACACGCTACGGACTGCGCGTCGACGGTCCATGGGATCCCGCGTCGGGGCTGCGGCACAACTCCGCGAAGTTGCTCCTCGACCCGTATGCCACCGCCATCACCGGTCAGGTCGACTGGAACGAATCGGTGTTCAGCCACCTCCACGCCGAGCCGGAGACCCGCAACGACGAGGACTCGGCCCCGCACATGCCGTATTCCGTTGCCGTGGAGTCGAACTTCGATTGGTCCGGCGACGAGTCACCGCGCACACCACTCGATCGCACGGTCGTCTACGAGGTACACGTCAAAGGTTTCACTGCCACCAATCCCGATGTGCCCGAGGATATTCGGGGAACCTACGCCGGTCTGGCGCACCCCGCCGCGATCGCTCATCTCAAGCGCATCGGCGTCACCGCGGTGGAGCTGCTGCCCATCCACCAGTTCGTTCAGGACTCGCATCTGCTCGAGGAGGGGCGGCGGAACTACTGGGGCTACAACTCCATCGGCTTCTTCGCACCGCACAACGAGTACAGCAGCAGCGGCGACACCGGCGGTCAGGTGGACGAGTTCAAGGCATTGGTCAAGGCCATGCACGAGAACGGCATCGCGGTCATTCTCGACGTCGTCTACAACCACACCGCCGAGGGCAATCACCTCGGACCGACGCTCTCGCTCAAGGGAATCGACAACGGCTCGCACTACCGTCTGGTCGACGAGGACCGCAGCGCGTACTACGACACCACCGGCACCGGCAACAGCCTCAACGTCGGTCACCCCGCTGCCCTGGCACTGATCCTGGACTCGCTGCGCTACTGGGTGACCGAGATGCACGTCGACGGGTTCCGCTTCGACCTCGCCAGCACGCTGACGCGTCAGGACTCGGACCTGGACGTGCACAGCGCATTCCTAAGCCTGGTTCACCAGGACCCGACGCTCGCACCGGTCAAACTCATCGCCGAACCGTGGGACACCCAGGGCTACCAGGTGGGCGGCTTCCCGGCCCGCTGGTCGGAGTGGAACGGCAAGTTCCGCGACGACGTCCGTGACTTCTGGCGCGGCGAGAGCGGCGCACTTCCGGCACTGGCTCAGCGCGTCACGGGCAGCCCGGACGTCTACGAGAGCACTCGTCGACCCACGTTGGCCAGCGTCAACTTCATCACCGCACACGACGGCTTCACATTGGCCGACTTGAACTCCTACGACGACAAGCACAACGAGGAGAACGGCGAGGACAGTCAGGACGGCGAGTCCGACAACCGTTCGTGGGGTTGCGGAGCCGAGGGCCCGACCGACGACGAGGGCGTCAACGCACTCCGGGCCCGTCAGCAGCGCAATCACCTTGCGACGCTGTTGCTCTCGGCCGGCGTGCCGATGATCCTCGGCGGCGACGAGCTCGGCCGGACGCAGAACGGCAACAACAATGCCTACTGCCAGGACAACGAGGTCTCCTGGTTCGACTGGAGCACAGCCGATCAGGACCTCATCGACTTCACCACCCACTTGATCGCTCTACGCGACGAACACCCGGCTCTGCGCCCCACGTGGTTCCGCCACGACAGCGATTCCGACGAGGAAGGAGCCGGACCGGACACCGTCGACTTCTACCGCGCCGACGGCGAGAAGCTCTCCGACGAGGATTGGTCGGACGGCAATGCGCACAGCATTCTTGTCCTCATGCGTGCCGGTGAGTCCGATGCGTCGTTCGCGTGGATGGTCAACGCCTCGCCCGGCACCGTGGAATTCACTCTGCCGAAGGGACATTGGACTCAGTCGACATCGAGCGACCCCGATCAGGCATACGAGGCAGGCGGGCCGTCGATTCTGATTCGCGAACACTCGTTCACGTTGCTGCAGGGCTGACCCCGCAACAGCCGACAATGGCGGCAGTCCTCGTCACGAGGACTGCCGCCATTGTTCGTCTCAGCTCACCCCGGCGCGCACGTCCGGTGCTCCGAGCCGAGCTGCATCGGCGGTGTCGTCGTCGGGCTGCTCCTGCGAATCCCGTTCTGCCAGAACGCGGAGCCGGTAGTGCTCGATTTCCTCGGCAACATGCTGATCGTCCCACCCGAGGATAGGTGCAACCAGACGAGCCACCTCGATGGCCGCCGCTTCACCACGATCGGGAACCTCGATCGAGATTCGGGTCCGACGGGTCAGAATGTCGTCGAGATGCTGCGCGCCTTCGTGACTGGCCGCATAGACCACCTCTGCCTTCAAGTACTCCGGTGCACTCTCGAGCGGCTTTCCGAGCTCTGCATCGGCGTCGATCAAGTCCAGCAGCTCACCCATCAGAGTGCCGTACCGGCCGAGCAGATGCTCGACGCGTGAGACGCGCATACCGGTGCGTTCGGCCGTCAGAGCGCGGGAGTTGAACGCGCCGAGGTAGCCGTCGGCACCGACGAGCGGAATGTCCTCGGTGACGCACTTCGGTACCGTGCGTTCGAGTCCGTGCACCGCGGAATCGACTGCATCCTTGGCCATCACGCGATAGGTGGTGTACTTGCCACCGGCGATGACCGTCAGTCCGCGGACCGGGCTGGACACCGCATGTTCCCGGGACAGGGTGCTGGTGGAATCGGATTCGCCGAACAGCAACGGGCGGAGTCCGGCATACACGCCGACGACGTCGGTGCGGTCCAACGGATCGGCGAGCAACTTGTTCACGTGGCCCAGGATGTAGTCGATGTCGCTCTGGCTCGCGGCCGGGTGAGCCAGGTCGAGCTTCCAGTCGGTATCGGTGGTCCCGATGATCCAATGACTACCCCACGGGATGACGAACAGCAGACTCTTCTCGGTCCGCGTGATGATGCCGGTGGCACTGTTGATGCGGTTGCGCGGCACCACCAGGTGCACCCCCTTGGAGGCGCGAACCTGGAATTGGCCACGGCCACCGACCATCTGCTGCACCTCGTCGGTCCACACCCCGGCGGCGTTGATGACCTGCTTGGCCCGCACCTCGAAGGAACGGCCCGTTTCCAGGTCGCTCGCCACGACGCCGACGACCTTGTCGTCCTCCCGAAGGAAGCCCGTGACGCGAGTGCTGTTGGCACACAATGCGCCGTAGGCGGCCGCGGTACGAGCGAGCATCATCGTGTGCCGAGCGTCGTCGACCTGGCCCTCGTAGAACTTCACCGCACCGCGGATCGCCGAGCGCTTGCCCGACGGGAAGGACTCGAGCGTCTTCTTCTTGCCGAGGTGCTTGTGGTGACTCGGGACGCCGCGTCCGGCACCCATGACGTCGTACACGCCGATGCCTAGCCCGACGTACGGACGGTCGATCACCTTCTCGAGCGGATAGATGAACGGCACCGGGCGAGCGAGGTGCGGGCACAGCTTGTTCAGTACCAGCGAACGCTCCTTGAGCGCCTCGAACACCAACGCGAAGTTGAACTGCTCGAGGTAGCGCAGACCGCCGTGGAAGAGCTTGCTCGAGCGGCTGGACGTGCCGGCCGCGTAGTCACGCGCTTCGAGCAGACCCACTTTCAATCCGCGGGTCACCGCGTCCAGTGCAGTTCCGGCACCGACGACGCCGCCGCCGATCACCAGAATGTCGAGCTCTTCGGCTTCCATCCTCGCCAGCGCATCTGCGCGCGCCTGGGGACTCATGGCCGTTGTGGTGGAACTCATTCTTCATCAACCCAATCGAGAGTTCGTGTTACTGCCTTCTTCCAGCCGGCGTACAACTTCGCCCGCTGGTCTTCGTCCATGGACGGGGTCCATGTCTTGTCCTCGGCCCAGTTCTGGCGAATGTCGTCTTCGCTCTCCCAATAGCCTACGGCCAGTCCGGCGGCGTAAGCCGCTCCGAGAGCAGTGGTTTCGGCCACGACGGGACGGACCACGTCGACGTTGAGAATGTCGGACTGGAACTGCATCAGCAGTTCGTTGACCACCATGCCGCCGTCGACCTTGAGCACCTCGAGATCGACGCCGGAGTCGGCGTTCATGGCCTCGATCACCTCACGCGTCTGATATGCGGTGGCTTCGAGAACGGCACGCGCCAGGTGCCCCTTGTTGACGAAGCGCGTCAATCCCACGATGGCACCGCGGGCGTCCGATCGCCAGTGCGGGGCGAAGAGACCGGAGAAGGCGGGGACGAAGTAGGCACCGCCGTTGTCGTCCACCGACCGGGCGTCGGTCTCGATGTCCGCGGCCGAGGAGATCATGCCCAGGTTGTCGCGCAGCCACTGCACCAACGAGCCCGTCACGGCGATGGAACCTTCGAGCGCGTACACCGTCGGCTGGTCGCCGATCTTGTAGCAGACCGTGGTCAGCAGACCGTTCTTGCTCATCACCTTTTCGGTACCGGTGTTGAGAAGCACGAAATTGCCTGTGCCGTAGGTGTTCTTGGCTTCACCGGGAGACAGGCAGGCCTGCCCGAAGGTCGCTGCCTGCTGATCGCCGAGGATGCCGGCGATCGGCACTCCACTGAACGGTCCGCGCTCACGGCCGGTTCCGTACACCTCGGAGCTCGAGCGGATCTCGGGCAGCATCGACACCGGAATGCCCATGTCTGCACAGATGCTCTCGTCCCACTGCAGGGAGTCGAGATCCATCAGCAGGGTGCGTGAGGCGTTGGTCGGATCGGTGTAATGCAACCCGCCGTCGACACCGCCGGTCATGTTCCACAGCACCCAGGTGTCCATGTTTCCGAAACACAGTTCTCCCGCTTCGGCTTTCGCCCGTGCACCGTCGACGTTGTCGAGGATCCACTTGATCTTGGGGCCGGAGAAGTAGGTGGCCAGGGGCAGACCGGTCTTGGCGGTGTACTTGTTGGCATCGCCCCCGCCCAGCGCGGTGGCGATGCGATCGGTACGGGTGTCCTGCCAGACGATGGCGTTGTAGATCGGCTTGCCCGTCGCACGATCCCACACCAGCGCCGTCTCGCGCTGGTTGGTGATACCGACTGCGGCGATGTCCTCGCGCGTCAGGTCCGCTGCGGCCATGGCACCGGCCGCGACGGCGCGCACGTTGTCCCAGATCTCCGACGCGTCGTGCTCGACCCAACCGGCCTGCGGAAAGATCTGCTGGTGTTCCTTCTGATCGACCGCGACGACGGTGCCCGCGTGATCGAAGATCATGCAGCGTGAAGACGTGGTTCCCTGATCGATCGCGGCGACGTACTTTCCTGCGAACTCGGTCATGGCTTCTCTCCTGTGGTCTGGGTGTCTGCTGGGAGTCTTGATGGCGGCTCGGGCGTCGAACCTTCTTGTTTGCGTAGGTTCTTTCCGATGAGCAGGTCGTACAGGAACACTCCTATCGGTCCGCCTACGAGAGGTCCGACGATGGGGACCCAGAAGTACAGGCCGCCGTATTGATCTCGCCAGGCTCCACCGTATCCGGTGATGTACGACGCCAGGCGAGGTCCGAAATCTCGGGCCGGATTGATCGCGTAGCCGGCGTTGGTGGCCCACGCGAAACCGATGGCGACGACGATGAGGCCGACGATCAGCGGTGCCATGTTGGCCATCGGCGCGGTGCCGAGCGAATCGGTCACGGCCACAATGAGGAACAGCAGGATCGCGGTACCGATGATCTGGTCGATCAGTGCCGAGGACACGCTGACCGGCAGAGTTCCGTTACCGGGAAGCGTCGAGAAGATCGTCTGGGTGGCGGTGGTGTGGCCGGGGTCCACTGCGTTGATCATGTCGTTGTAGTTCCAGCGCACCAGCAGCGCGGCCACGAAGGCACCTGCGGTCTGCGCGAGGATGTACGGCGCAACCATCTTCCAGCTGAATCCGCGGAAGAGTGCGAACGTGATCGTGACCGCGGGGTTGAGGTGCGCGCCGGTGATCCGACCCGCGACGTAGATGCCGAACATCACGCCGAGCCCCCAGGCCCAGGCGATCGAGTCGTGGTCTCCGAGACTTCCCGATTCACCGCCCGAGACGACCTGCGCGACGACGCCGACGCCGAACAGAATGAGAATCATGGTTCCGGCGAACTCGGCAGCCATGTGCGCCGGCAGTCCCCATTCCGGTTCCTTACGAGCCATTGTGTAGCCTCCGCAAAGTTGGTGATGCACGCCACATTGCGTGCTGTTTGCCACGGTAGACGGCCTGCACTGCGTTGCACAGCTGATGCACATATGTGCAAAGCGGTCGTACACTGGCGATGGTGACGGACCAACGCATCGCACCCGAATCGGATCTGCGGACCGGCCATGCCACCCAGGCAGCCCGCCTCTACTACTTCCAGGACATGACGATGGCGGCGATCGGTCGTGAGCTGGGCGTATCTCGTTCGACGGTCTCCCGGCTCATCACGTTCGCGCGGGCATCGGGACTGGTGGAAATCAAGATCTCCACCCCTCTCGGTCAGGCGCCACGAATCGAGCGGGCTTTCGCCGATCTGTACGACATTCGTGCACATGTCGTTCCCGTATCGGAAACCGTCGACGAATTGCAGCGCCTCGACCGCGTCGCCACCTTCGCAGGCCGATTGCTGACGTCGTTCTTCGAGTCCGACATGGTGATGGGCGTCGCCTGGGGAACCACCGTCAGCGCCGTCAGTCGCAAGCTCGCACCCAAACGAACCCACAACTCGACCGTCGTGCAGCTCAACGGCGCAGCGAACACCCGCACCACCGGGGTCTCCTACGCCACCGACATCGTCCGAACCTTCGCCGACGCCTACGGCGCTGTGGCGCAGGGCTTTCCAGTTCCCGCGTTCTTCGACTACCCCGAAACCCGCCGACACCTGTGGCGCGAGCGGAGCATCAAGCGAGTACTCGAACTGCAGGACCGGATGAACCTCGCCGTGTTCAGCATCGGCGTCATGAGCAGTGCCGTTCCGAGTCACGTCTACAGCGCCGGCTATCTCGAGCGCGAGGATCGAGCCGAGCTACAGCGCGACGGCGTCGTCGGAGACATTGCCACCGTGTTCCTGCGCTCCGACGGCAGCCACGATCGAATTGCGTTGAACGACAGATCGAGTGGACCGAGCCTGGACCGACTCAAGGTGGTGCCACGCCGAGTCTGCATCGTCGCCGGGGCGTCGAAACTCGATGCCCTCACCGCCGCGCTGCGCGGCGGATTGATCACCGACCTCGTCATCGACGACATCAGCGCGGCCCAGTTGATCCTCCGGTCGCGCGGCTGACCCTCTTGCGCTCACCCCATTCTCGTGTCACTCTTTTCTTCATGACAACCGGAAAGGCGGACACCGCCTCCCTCACGTGAGCGCCGTGCCGATGCCGTCGACATTTCCCCGTCGCGGCACATTCAGTGACAATCCCGAAGATTATGCCGAGAGCATTCGCGCAATCTGCGCGCAGCGCGAT
>NZ_NOZF01000021.1:0-12845 GCF_002258565.1 Rhodococcus sp. 05-2254-6 | reverse complement strand
GGAGCCGCACTCGACCCGTCGGCGACCGCGATACGCTACGAGGGCCGCTCGATCTCGTACGCCGAACTCGATGCGACGTCCTCGCAGCTCGCCCGGGTGCTCATCGAGCGCGGGGCCGGACCCGAATCCGTTGTGGCGCTGGGATTCCAGCGCTCCTACTTCATGGTGCTCGCGGTCTGGGCAGTGGCCAAATCCGGGGCTGCGCACCTACCCGTCGACCCGACGTACCCGCAGGATCGCATCGCTCACATGGTCTCGGACTCCGAGGCCGTACTCGGGCTGACCACCCGGGCGCACTCGGATCGGCTCGCCGGCGGACAGCAGGATCCGGTCTGGCTGAGCGTCGACGACGAGGAGTTCGTGGCCGAGGTCCGCACCCGCTCTGCCGAGCCGGTCACCGACGCCGACCGCCTGCGACCCGTCACGTTCCAGAACCCCGCCTACGTCATCTACACCTCGGGCTCGACGGGCAAGCCGAAGGGCGTCGTCGTCACGCACGCCGGACTCGGCGGCGTCCTCGACGCAGCAACCGATCTCTATCACCTGAAACCGGCCTCGAGGTTCCTGCACGTCTGCTCGCCGAACTTCGATCCGTCGGTTCTGGAGTGGATGGCGGCGTTCTCCGTCGGCGCGACGTTGGTGGTGGTACCGGCATCGATTCTCGGCGGCACCGAACTGGCCGAACTGCTGAAGGCGGAGAGGGTCACTCACACGATCATCACGCCCGCGGTGCTCGGCACGATGGATCCCCACGGGATCGATTCGCTCGAGGTGCTCTCGGTCGGCGGTGACGTGACCACTCCCGAACTGCTCGCCCGGTGGGCAGGGGACCGGAAGTACTTCAACGGGTACGGACCGACCGAGACGACGATCATCTCCAGCTTCGCCGAGTTGACGCCAGGCGAGCCGATCACCATCGGTCGACCGATTCACGGCATGTCCGTGCTCATCCTCGATTCCCGACTCGAACCGGTTCCGACCGGTGTCGCGGGTGACCTCTATCTGTCGGGCGGTGCGCTCGCTCGCGGCTATCTCGGTAGGCCGGGTCTGTCGTCCGAGCGCTTCGTGGCCAACCCGTACGGCATCGACGGCGCACGGATGTATCGCACCGGCGACGTGGTGCGATGGACCGACGATCTGCAGCTGCAGTTCGTCGGACGCACCGACTTCCAGGTCAAGGTGCGCGGCTTCCGTATCGAGCTCGGCGAGATCGATTCCGCGCTCACCGCCGTTCCCGAGGTCGACTTCGCCGTCACAGTCGGGCACGAACTGCCCTCGGGCGTCACGACCCTCGTGTCCTACGTGCTCCCGACGCGTGGTTCCGTCGTCGACGTCGACGAGTTGACCGCATTCGTCGGAAAATCATTGCCGGCCTACATGATTCCGTCGTCGATCATCGTGCTCGACACCGTTCCGCTGACCCCTGTCGGCAAGTTGGATCGCGCCGCACTTCCCGCACCGGTGTTCGAGGCCCGTGAATTCCGAGCACCCACCACCGCGGTCGAAGAAATCGTCGCCGGAGTGTTCGCCGACGTCCTGCACATCGATCGAGTGGGGCTGGACGACGACTTCTTCGCCCTGGGCGGCAATTCGTTGATCGCCACCCAGGTGGTCTCGCGACTCGGCGCGGCCCTGGACACCGTCGTGCCGGTGCGCGCACTGTTCGAGAGCTCGACCGTCGCCGCGCTGGTGGCGCACGTGGAGAGCGCTGTCGGTTCGGGCGGTCGAGCCGCACTCGTGGCGGGTCCGCGTCCCGAGCGCCCGCCGCTCTCGCCTGCGCAGCAGCGGTACTGGTTCCTCAACCAGTTCGACACGACGTCGTCGGTGGACAACATTCCGTTCGCCGTGCGGTTGTCGGGTGAGCTCGACGTCGCTGCGCTGCAGTCGGCGGTACGCGACGTCGTCGAACGCCACGAGTCTCTTCGTACCCGGTACCCGGATTCGGCACAGGGTCCGTTCCAGCAGGTGCTCCCGGCGTCCGAGGTGCCGATGGACCTCGCCGTCCGCGAGGTGGCCGGTGCGAATGTCGTTGCGGCTGTCACGGAGTTCTTCGGGCGCGGCTTCGATGTCACCGTCGAGGTACCGGTCGACGCGCGTGTGTTCCGCGTCGACGAGAACGAGCATGTCTTGGCCTTCGTCGTCCACCACGTGTCGGCCGACGGCGCGTCGATGGGCCCGCTGGCCGTCGACGTCATGACCGCGTACACCGCGAGATCTGTAGGGTCGGCCCCGGATTGGGAGCCGCTCGACGTGCAGTACGTCGACTTCGCGTTGTGGCAGCGTACCGTCCTCGGTTCCGAATCGGATCCCGATTCGGTTGCAGCGCAGCAGGTGTCGTTCTGGAAGGACGCGCTCGCGGAGCTGCCGGATCAACTGGTACTGCCTACCGATCGCCTGCGCCCGCCTGCGCAGAGTTTCCGCGGCGACGCCGTGCGGTTCACCGTCGACGCAGGCACGCACGCCGCTCTCGCCGAACTCGGACGTACCGAGCAGGCAACGTTGTTCATGGTGGTGCACTCGGCATTCGCGGTGTTGCTCGCGCGCCTGTCCGGTTCCGAGGACATCGCCGTCGGAACGCCCATCGCCGGCCGCGGCGAGCGGGCTCTCGATTCGATGATCGGGATGTTCGTCAACACTCTCGTCTTCCGGTCGACCGTCGAATCGTCGATGACCTTCCGCCAGTTGCTCGCCCAGGCCCGTGAGCGGGACCTGGCCGCATTCGCGCACTCCGACGTTCCGTTCGAGCGTCTCGTGGAGGTGCTGAACCCGGTACGGTCCACGGCGCGCAACCCCTTGTTCCAGGTGGGCCTGTCCTTCCAGAACCTCGCCGAGTCGACGTTCGAGTTGCCGGGTCTGACGGTGAGCGCCGTCGAGGCGGACGCAGTGACAGCGAAAACCGATCTGCAACTGTCGATCTCGGATCGTTACGACCAGGACGGCTCGCCTGCGGAACTGTCGGCCGAGTTCAGTTACGCCACCGATCTTTTCGATCGCGCCACGGTGGAGACTTTTGCCGATCGGTTCGTTCGCCTCCTTGCCGCAGTGGCCGAGGATCCCTCGGCCGTCATCGGCGATCTCGCCCTGCTCTCGCCCGAGGAGCACACCAGGATCGTGCGCACGTGGAACGACACCGATCACGATGTCGATGCGTTGCAGACCCTGGTATCGCTGTTCGATCGACAGGTGCAGGCGCAGCCCGACGCCATCGCGGTGGTCCATGCGGGAGAATCGCTGTCGTACGCCGAGTTCGATCGTCGAATCAACCGGTTGGCTCGCGTCCTGATCGGTGCAGGCGTCGGCCCGCAGGTGACGGTTGCCCTGGCGATCAGGCGCTCGGTGGATCTGCTCGTGGCGATGTACGCCGTCGCCAAGGCAGGCGGGGCGTACGTACCCATCGACCCGGATCAGCCGGCGGACCGCAACGCCTACATTCTCGAGGTAGCTGCTCCCGCTCTGGTGTTGAGCACGTCGCGCGACGAAGTCGACGTCGAGTCGATTCCGGTTCTGCTGGTCGACACCGATCCTCGACTGCTGGGCGCCGAGGTCTCGGACGCGCCCGTCACCGACAGCGAGCGCACCTCGCCGCTGCGGCCTGCGAACACCGCGTACGTCATCTTCACGTCCGGATCCACCGGTCGCCCCAAGGGCGTCGCGGTCGGTCATGCCGCCATCGTCAACCAGTTGCTCTGGCAGAGCGCCCATTACGGGCTGGGCAACACGGACCGGGTACTGCTCAAGACTGCCGCCACCTTCGACCTGTCCGTGTGGGAGTTCTGGGTCGCCACCGTCTCCGGTGGTGCGATCGTGGTCGCCGACGCCGAGGGCCACCGCGATCCCGCCTACCTCGTCGATCTGATGGACCGTGAATCGGTGACGACACTGCACACCGTGCCGTCCGTGCTCGACGCATTGGTCACGGCGTCGGCGGGAGTCCTACCCCGGCACTTGAGCCGGATCCTGGCGATCGGCGAGGCGCTGCCGGTCGCGACGGCCGAGCGCGCTCTACGCAGTTCTGCTGCGCGACTGGACAACTTGTACGGACCGACCGAGGCAGCGGTGTCGGTGACCGCGCATCGAGTGTCGACCGTCGACGGCACCACCGTTCCCATCGGTGGCCCGGCGTGGAATACCCGTGTCTACGTGCTGGACTCGCGTCTGGCTCCCGTTCCGGTCGGCGTCGCCGGCGAGCTCTACCTCGCGGGTGCGCAGCTGGCCGACGGTTACTTCGCGCGGCCGGATCTGAGCGCCGAGCGTTTCGTCGCGGACCCGTTCACCCCAGGTGGCCGCCTGTACCGCACCGGTGACCTCGTGTCCTGGCGCGCAGACGGCGAACTGGAGTACGTCGGCCGTACCGACTTCCAGGTCAAGATTCGCGGTTTCCGTATCGAACTCGGCGACATCGATGCCGCTCTCGGAACGCTCGACGAGATTCGTGACGTCGCCGTGATCGCTCTCGCGGACACAGGATCGGGCGCACGGCTCGTGGCCTACGTCGTGCCGACAGTCGGTGCCACGGTGGACGCCGACACCTTGCGCACAGCTCTCTTGGGTCTGCTGCCGTCGTACATGGTTCCGTCGGCTTTCGTGATTCTCGATGCGTTGCCCCGCAACACGAACGGGAAGCTGGACCGACAGGCGTTGCCGGAACCGCAGTTCGAGACAGCCGAGTTCCGCGCACCGACCAACCCGGTGGAAGAGGCCGTCGCGGCGGTGTTCGCCGAGGTGCTCTCGGTGGAGCGGGTCGGTCTGGACGACGACTTCTTCGCGCTCGGCGGTAACTCTTTGATCGCCACCCAGGTGGTCTCCCGGCTGGGTGCGGCGCTCGATACGCAGGTGCCGGTTCGCTCGATCTTCGAGTCTCCGACGGTGCAGACGCTCGCACGCGCCATCGAGTCCGAGGTGGGTACCGGTGCGCGCCGGGCACTGACGGCTCGAACACGACCGGACACGGTGCCGCTGTCGATGGCCCAGCAGCGCATGTGGTTCCTGAGCCAGTTCGATCCGACGTCCGCCGTGAACAACATCCCGGTCGCAATTCGGTTGTCCGGCAGCGTCGATGTCGATGCACTCGTCAGCGCCGTGCACGACGTGCTGGCGCGCCACGAAATTCTGCGCACCGTGTACCCGGAGGTCGACGGGCGAGGCCAGCAGGTTGTGCTCGGTACCGCGGAGTCCGGCGTGACGGTTGTCGTCGACGACGTGGACGAGAGTTCGATCGAGCAGTCCCTGCGCGAATTCGTGTCCACGGGATTCGATGTGACCCGAGGGGTCCCGGTGCGAATCCGGATCCTGCGGGTCAGCGAGACCGAGCACGTATTGGCATTCGTCGCCCACCACATCGCCGCGGACGGGTTCTCGATGGGACCCCTGACGCGCGACGTCATGGTGGCCTACACCGCCCGTGCCGCGGGGGAGAGCCCCCAGTGGGCTCCACTTCCGGTGCAGTACGCGGACTACGCGCTCTGGCAACGCGAGGTACTCGGTTCCGAGGACGACTCCGATTCGCCGTTGGCGAAGCAGCTCGCCTACTGGACATCGGCTCTGGCCGGTGCCCCGGCGCAGCTCGACCTCGCGACCGACCGGCCGCGCCCGGCGGTGGCGTCGTATCGCGGTGCGGCATACAACTTCTCGATCGACTCGACCCTGCAGTCGAACATCGCTCGGGCCGCCCGGGCCGGAAACGCCACGAATTTCATGGTGGTGCACACCGCGCTCGCGGTGCTCCTCGGAGCGATGGCGGGAACCGACGACGTGACGATCGGAACCCCGGTCGCCGGCCGCGGTGACGCAGATCTGGACGAGCTCGTCGGCATGTTCGTCAACACGCTCGCCCTCCGTACCGCGATGAACCCCGCGGCAACGTTGCGCGAGCAACTCGCCGCGGTTCGTGAGGCCGACCTGGGTGCCTTCGGGCACGCCGACGTGCCGTTCGAGCGGCTCGTCGACGAGCTGGCCCCGGACCGCTCTCAGGCTCGTCACCCGATCTTCCAGGTCATGTTGACGTTCCAGAACCTGAACCGTCAGACGTTGGCCCTGCCCGGTCTGAGCGTCGAGGGAATCGATCTCGGCAGCGCCTTCGCAAAGTTCGACCTGCAGGTGACGCTGTGGGAGAACGTCGACCGATCCGGCGCTCCAGCCGGCATCGACGTCCAATTCGACTACGCCACCGATCTTTTCGACGAGTCCAGCATGGCGTCTCTCGGGCGACGGCTCGTCCGGGTTCTGCACGCGCTCACCGAGGCACCGGACGCAGTCGTCGGCGACATCGACATCCTCGAGGAGGGCGAACGCACTCGCGTCCTCGAGGAATGGAACGCCACCGCGCACGAGGTGGATCCCGGCGCAACTCTGGTGTCGCTGTTCGAGGCCCGAGTTGCGGCGTCTCCGGACAACATCGCCACGAGCTTCGCCGACGATCGAGTGACGTACCGCGAATTCGCCGAGCGGGTCAACGCGCTCGCGCGTCTGCTCATCGCCGAGGGAGTCGGCCCGGAAACCGTGGTGGCCACGGCCATGCGCCGCTCGATCGACATGCTGACGGGTATCTACGCCGTGCTCGCCGCCGGTGGTGCCTACGTCCCGGTCGACCCGGATCTGCCGGCCGAACGGATCGGCTACATCCTGGACACGGCGGCACCAGTGGTGTTGCTCACGACCGAGCACGACGGCACATCTCTCGAGACCGACGCCGCCAGGATCCTGGTCGACACCGTCGACACGACAGGTCTGTCCACGGCACCGGTGACCGATGCCGAGCGAACCGCACCGCTGCGGCCGGCGGACACCGCGTACGTCATCTTCACCTCCGGCTCCACCGGTCGCCCCAAAGGCGTTGCGGTCAGCCACGAGGCCATCGTCAACCGTCTGCTGTGGATGCAGGACGAATACCGTCTCACCGAGCAGGACAAGGTGTTGCAGAAGACGCCGGTCACGTTCGACGTATCGGTCTGGGAACTGTTCTGGCCGTTGCAGATCGGAGCCGAACTCGTCATCGCGGTGCCCGACGGCCACCGAGACCCGGCATACCTGGTGAGCACCGTCGCCGAACGCGGCATCACGGTCGCGCACTTCGTCCCGTCGCTGTTGACCGTGTTCGCCGCCGCGGACGGTGTCTCGAACTGCACCGGCCTGCGTGCGGTGTTCGCGTCCGGTGAGGCGCTGCCCGCATCGGTGGCGGCTGCCCTGCGTACTGCTCTGCCCGCAACCGAACTGCACAACCTGTACGGACCGACCGAGGCCGCAGTCGACGTCACCTACCACCGCGTCGTGCCGACCGACATCGCGTCGGTCCCCATCGGTGCTCCGGTCTGGAACACCCGAGTCACCGTGCTCGATGCACGCCTGCACCCGGTTCCGGTCGGGGTACCCGGGGAGCTGTATCTCGCAGGGCGGCAACTGGCCCGCGGATACCTCGGCCGTCCGGACCTCACCGCCGACCGGTTCGTCGCCGACCCGCACGGCAGTGCCGGTTCGCGGATGTATCGCACCGGAGACCTGGTTCGCTGGAACGCAGACGGCGAGCTCGAGTACCTCGGCCGCACCGACTTCCAGGTCAAACTGCGAGGCCTGCGGATCGAGCTCGGCGAAATCGAAGCCGCGTTGACCGCAGATCCGTCGGTCGACCAAGCCGTGGTTCTCGTGCGCAGGACGCCGTCGGCAGGTGAACTACTGGTCGGGTACGTCGTTCCTGTCGCCGGGGAGACGATCGACACCGCAGCGGTCACCACCTCGGTTGCCACCCTGGTTCCGGAGTACATGGTGCCGGCCGGGCTCATAGTGCTCGATGCCCTCCCCCTCGGGCCGAACGGCAAGCTGGACCGCAGAGCGCTACCCGAACCGGAATTCGGCAGCGATGCCGAATTCCGTACGGCGACAACCGACACCGAACGCGTCATTGCCGAGGTATTCGCAGACGTTCTCGGCCTCGACACCGTGGGCGTCGACGATTCGTTCTTCGCGCTCGGCGGCGACAGCATCGTCTCCATTCAGTTGGTCTCTCGCGCCAAGGCGAGAGGAATCCAGTTCGGCCCACGAGATGTGTTCGAGCGCAAGACCGTTGCCGGGCTGGCCGAGGTGGCTGTCATCGTCGGTGAGGGCAGTGACGCGGTCGTGCTCGAGGAACTCGACGGCGGCGGCGTCGGCTGGATGCCGCTACCCCCGTTCGGTGTGGCGATGATCGAGCGCGGCGGAGGCTGGTCGCGGTTCCATCAGGCCGTCACACTGGAGCTGCCGCTCGGCATCGACCGAGCCGGGATTCTCGCCACGGTCAACGCAGTGGTCGATCGACACGACGTGCTGCGCTCGACCCTGGTGCACGACGACCGGGGCTGGGGTCTCGATGTTGCGGGCGCCGGTGCCGTCGACGTGGATGCGTTGCTCGTCCGGGCCGATACCGATTCGGCTGCAACAGTATTCGACGGTGCAGTCGGAACGCTCGACCCCACGGCCGGGCGCATGCTCGCCCTCGTCTGGGTCGATCGAGGACCCGAGGAAGCGGGCACGCTGACCGTCGCCGCGCACCACCTCGTGATCGACGGAGTGTCGTGGCGAATTCTGGTCCCCGACTTCGTCTCCGCCTGGGCTCAGGTGTCCGGGGGAGTGGACCCGAGCCTGCCCGAGGTCGGAACCTCGATGCGGCGGTGGACCCATGCATTGGTCGACGCGGCAGCGAGCGAAGCGCGGCTGGCCGAGTTGCCGTTGTGGCGCTCGATCGCCGACACCGAGGATCCCGTGCTGGGCGACCGACCTTTCGACCCCGCGGTCGACGTCGTCGCGACGCTCGAACGGGTGAACATCGAGCTGGCACCCGACGTCACGCGCACCTTGCTGACCACGGTTCCGGAGATCTTCCGCGGCGGTGTGGGCGACGGGTTGCTGGCCGGACTCGCTCTGGCCGTCACGAGACTGCGATCCGAGCGCGGCGTCACCGCACCGGCGACACTGGTGCAGCTCGAAGGCCACGGCCGTGAGGAAGCGGTGGTTCCCGGAGCCGATCTGGGACGCACCGTCGGCTGGCTGACCAGCCTGTTCCCCGTCCGCCTCGACCTGACCGGAATCGACGTCGACGCTGCGTTCGCGGGTGGACCGCAGCTCGGCGACGCCGTCAAGGCCGTCAAGGAACAGATGCTGGCGCTGCCCGATCGAGGCATGGGTTGGGGACTGCTCCGTTACCTGAACTCCGAGACAGCTGCGGAACTTGCGGAACTCGGGACCGGACAGATCAGCTTCAACTACCTGGGTCGCGTCGACACCGGCGAGGTCCCGGACGAGATGAAGTCGCTCGGCTGGTTGCCTGCCGCCCACGGTGAGCTCTCCGCGCCCGGTGATGCCGACATGGCCGCGAACAAGACGATCGACATCAACGCGATCGTGCTCGACACCGACGAGGGTGGGGTCCTGAGCGCGAGCGTCGCATTCCCCACCGGCGCCGTGTCCGCGGACACGGTCGAACGTCTCGCCGGGCTGTGGTCCGATGCATTGTCGGCACTGGCCACGTACGCCGAGGCACCCGGCTCGGGTGGCTTGACCCCGTCCGACGTTCCGCTCGTGCGGCTCTCACAGCCCGACATCTCGTCGTTCGAGGCGCGGTACCCGGAGCTGACGGACATCTGGTCGCTGTCGCCGCTGCAGCAGGGATTGCTCTTTCACGCACTGTTCGCGGACGCGTCGATCGACGTCTACACCATGCAGGTCGTACTCGACCTGGCCGGCGAGGTGGACGCCGAACGGCTGCACCGCGCAGCGCAGACACTGCTGGATCGGTACGAGAATCTGCGTACCTCGTTCACCGCGACTGCGGGCGGCGAGACTGTGCAGATCGTCCAGCAGAACGTTCGTCTGCCCTGGAACACACTCGATCTGTCTCAGCTCGACGGGCTCGAACGCGACGCTGCCGTAGCCGACGCACTGGCCGCGGATCAGCGACGACACTTCGACGTGTCCACGGCACCCCTGCTGCGGTTCCTGCTCGTCAGGATCACGCCGACCACGTACAAGCTCGCGATGACCAATCATCACGTGTTGCTCGACGGATGGTCGTTGCCGCTGGTGATGAAGGAACTGCTGTACCTGTACGCGGCGCAGAGCTCCACGGCGTCGATGCCTCGCGTGCGGTCGTACCGCTCGTATCTGGCGTGGCTCGATCGACAGGATCCGGCCGTATCGCTGAGCGCGTGGACCCGGGCACTGGACGGTGTCGAGGAACCGACCTTCGTCGCTCAGCCGAGCGTCGGACGAGAAATCTCGTCCAGATCGGCCGAGGCGGAGAAGTCGGTCGATGTCGACACGACAGCGGCGCTGGCAGCGCTCGGTGGCCGGCTCGGCGTCACCGTCAACACGCTGGTGCAAGCGGCGTACGGACTGTTGATCGCGCACGTCACCGGCCGCACCGATGTCGTGTTCGGCGCCACGGTCTCCGGTCGTCCCGCTGCTCTTCCCGGCGTCGAATCGATGATCGGGCTGTTCATCAACACCATCCCGGTGCGGGTGCGCTTCGATCCCGCCGACACGGTGGAGAACTACCTGGTCCGGATCCAGGGTGAACAAGCAGATCTTCTCGACCACCACCACGTGGGACTGGTCGACATCCAGCGGGCGATCGGCGTCGGCAATCTGTTCGACACCCTGACCATCTTCGAGTCCTACCCGGTGGACGAAGCACAACTGACACAACAGGCCGCGGCCATCGACGGCATGACCGTCGAGGGCGTGAGCTCCAACGACAACACCCACTATCCGCTGACGTTGCTGGTCGTGGCCGAGGATCGAATCTCGTTCACGCTCAAGTACATCAGCGATCTGTTCGACGCTGCGTACGTCGACTCCATTCTGTCCCGGCTGGTCGGTGTTCTCGAGACCTTCGTCTCCGACACCACTGCGGCGGTCGGCGATATCGATCTGCTCGGCTCGGCAGAACGAACTCGAGTGATCGAGACGTGGAACGACACCGCACACGATGTCGACGCAGGCGTCATGCTGACCGGGCAGTTCCGGGCGCGAGTGGCCGCGAACCCGGATGCTCCGGCAGTGGTGTTCGAGGACGCGACCGTCACGTATGCGGAGTTCTCGGACCGAGTGAATTGCCTTGCGCGACACCTGGTGTCTCTCGGTGTGGGGCCGCAGTCGCTCGTCGCACTCGGGATGCGGCGCGGAATCGACCTCATGGTCGGCATGTACGCCGTCCTCGAAGCCGGTGGTGCCTATGTGCCCATCGATCCGGACCACCCCGCGGATCGCATCGAATACATCCTCGACACAGCCGAGCCGGTGGTTGTGCTCTCCACCAGTCACGATCGGGAAGGTCTACCGGAGCGTTTCCCGATTCTCGTACTCGACACCGTCGATCTCACCGGGTACCCGAACGGTGCCTTGACCGACGCAGATCGACTGGCACCGGTGCGTCCTGGAAACACCGCCTACGTCATCTTCACCTCGGGCTCGACGGGACGCCCCAAGGGCGTGGCCGTGTCGCACCGTGCCGTCGTCAACGAGATGGCCTGGATGGTGCACCAGTACTCGCTCGACGAGAACGACGTCTACTTGCAGAAGACCGCCACGACATTCGACGTGTCGCTGTGGGGCTTCTTCCTCCCACTCCAGGTCGGTGCGAGCGTCGTTCTCGCCACCCCCGACGGCCACCGCGACCCGGCGTACGTCGCCGATCGGATCGCTCGGCACAAGGTGACCGTCACGGACTTCGTACCGTCGATGCTCACGGTGTTCGCCGCTTACGCCACCGAGGACCAGTGCCGTTCGCTTCGGCATGTGTTCGTGGTCGGTGAAGCGCTTCCGCCGGAAACGGTGACCGACTTCCGTGCGATCACCTCTGCTGGGATCCACAACCTGTACGGACCCACCGAAGCTGCTGTGACAGTGACGTTCTGGGAGACCGAGCCGGAAGATGTATCGACGGTTCCGATCGGTGCGCCGGAATGGAACACCCAGGCCTACGTCCTCGACGGCAGGCTGCATCCAGTGGCCGCAGGGACCGCGGGTGAGCTGTATCTGGCGGGTACCCAGCTCGCCGACGGATATCTCGGCCGCGTCGACCTGACGATGGACCGCTTTGTCGCGAACCCGTTCTCGGCTGCCGGCGAGCGCATGTATCGCACCGGAGACCTCGTCCGATGGCGGTCGGGCCCCGACGCTGTGGGGGTACTCGAGTACATTGGGCGCACCGACTTCCAGGTCAAGTTCCGTGGCCAGCGGATCGAGCTCGGTGAGATCGAGACCGCGCTGTTGGCCCATCCCGACGTCAACCAAGCCACGGCCGTGGTGGCGACCACCGGTGCCGGCGACCAGCTCGTCGGATACGTGGTGCCTGCACCGGGCAGCACACTGGACCCGGCCGAGGTACGCACCTTCGTCGGCGGCGCACTGCCGAAGTACATGGTGCCGGCGACGGTGATGGTGCTCGCCGAATTCCCTCTGAACACCAGCGGCAAGCTGGACCGAAAAGCACTGCCGGAGCCGGTGTTCGAGGTTCGCGAGTTCCGTGCTCCGGCTACGCCGGTCGAGGAGATCGTGGCGGAGATCTACGCCGAGATGCTCGGCGTCCAGCGTGTCGGATCGGACGACGACTTCTTCGATCTCGGTGGTAACTCGCTGATCGCCACGCGAGTGGCGGCACGGGTGTCGGCGGCGCTCGGCAAGAAGGTCGGTGTTCGAGATCTGTTCGAGGCGTCGACCGTTGCCGCACTCGCAGCTCGTGCCGAGTCGCGGATCGACGACGCGAACGATGTGCCGCTGCGCCGCCGACCGGCCGGCCAGACCGTGCCGTTGTCGCTCGCGCAACAGCGCATGTGGGTACTCAACCGACTCGACCCCGAGTCCGGGGCCTACAACAT
>NZ_NOZF01000071.1:0-12879 GCF_002258565.1 Rhodococcus sp. 05-2254-6 | reverse complement strand
GCCGCGGCCGAGTACGACGCGCAGCGGCAGGGCTGGACCGTCAGGACGGTCGACGGCGAGACGCTGACCGCCGACGTGGTGATCACCGCGACCGGTCAGCTCAATCGGCCGAAGGTGCCGAAGATTCCCGGGCTCGAGTCGTTCGAGGGGCCGATCTTCCACACGGCGAACTGGCCGTCGGATCTGGATCTGACCGGTAAGCGTGTCGCCATCGTCGGAACCGGAGCCAGTGCCATGCAGGTGCTGCCGGCCATCGCGTCGACGGTGGGGCATGCGACGGTCTTTCAGCGTTCGCCGCAGTGGGTGTCGTCGAGCGACGTGTACTTCGCCGAGATGGGCGACGATGCCAACTACCTGATGGATGTCGTTCCGCTGTATCGGCTCTGGTATCGGACCAGGCTGGCCTGGAACTTCAACGATCGGGTGCACAGCTCGCTGCAGGTCGATCCCGAGTGGGAGCATCCGCAGCGTTCGATCAACCCGATGAACGACGCCCATCGTCGGGTATTCACCCGCTACATCGAAGCCGAGCTCGACGGCAGGCCGGACCTCATCGAGAAATCGCTGCCCGATTACCCGCCCTTCGGCAAGCGGATGCTTCTCGACAACGGCTGGTACGCCGCACTGAAGCGGGACAACGTCACCCTCATCGCCGACGCAGTCTCATCCATCACCGCCAACTCGGTTGTTGCGCAGGATGGCACGGAGACCGAAGTCGACGTGGTGATCCTCGCGACGGGCTTCGAGACTCACAAGTTGCTGACGCCGATCGATGTGCGCGGGCGATCGGGTGAGTCCATTCGCGATATCTGGGGCCTGGAGGATGCGCACGCGTATCTCGGCATCACCGTCCCGGACTTCCCGAACTTCTTCATCACCTGCGGCCCTGGAACGGTGTTGGGCCACGGCGGCAGTTACATCACCATTGCCGAATGCCAGGTGCGCTACATCGTCGATGTGTTGATCGACATGGTGGACAAGCGAATCGGAGCCATCGAGTGCAAGGCCGACGTGGAGGCTGATTACGTCCGCAAACACGACGAGGCGCACGCGAAGATGATCTGGTCGCACGGCGGCATGGACAACTGGTACCGCAACGACGCCGGACGCGTGGTCTCGACACTGCCGTGGAGGATCGTCGACTACTGGGAGATGACGCGACGGGCCGATCTGAACGACTTCGTGACGGAGGGACGTCACGACTAAAGGTCTACAAACTGCGAGTGGCGTCTTCTAGGGCTATTCCTTGGAGGAGTGTCACAGCAAATGTAGACCTTGTGTCGTAGCTCCAGCTGCTATATCAGCTGGCAGGTAGGACAGCGGCGGGATGATCGGCTCCCAAGTTAGTGATTGGGATAGCACGTTCTAGGGTCGCGTCCCAGGGTTAGTTAGCACCGGAAGTTCCATCGCACCGCGCCTCGCAGCAGATCTCACCGCACTGAGTACTGGGTGGTATGCATTGTGGCGGTTGCCCATCAGGTTGAGCGGGAGGTCGTACTTCTGGATCAGCTCATCTTCGAACACCCACGGTTCTGGATGCGTCACCCATGATACGAACGCGTGCTCACTCATCCAGTCGTTCAAGGTCCACTCTCCCTCGTGGAAATGGACCCGGTGACCAGATCCGACTCGACGAAGCGACAATCCCAGAAGACTTCCCAACGTTAATCGCAACGTAGAGCCATACGCATTGCCGTTGTAGTGATACCGGATTCGCCTGCGGATGTTCTGCTGACTGGGGTTCTTGCCATTCGTTGGAGGTTTGCTCGGGCTGATCCCCGCGTATAAGAGCGTCAACCCGTCTCGCTTACAGCAACCGGCAGTATCGATGTTGCCTGCAGGCAATATGTCGAACCACCATCCGTAGACGCCGGGGAGGGCCGGAACCGGGCAGTCCTTCACGAGCACTTGATCTCGTGTGTACGTCGGCGCGGCTAGGTAGGTGGCGTGGAGGTCGGACACGGGTAAATCCTGTCATGTCGCCAGGTGCGCTACATCGTCGATGTGCTGATCGACTTGGTGGACAAGCGAATCGGAGCCATCGAGTGCAAGGCGGACGTGGAGACGGAGTATGTCCGCAAGCACGACGAGGCCCACGCGAAGATGATCTGGTCTCACGGCGGCATGGACAACTGGTACCGCAACGACGCCGGACGCGTGGTCTCGACACTGCCATGGCGCATCGTCGACTACTGGGAGATGACGCGACGGGCGGATCTCGACGACTTCGTCATGGAGCCACGACGGGATGCGGCTCGCTGATCAGCGGGATGTCCCCCTGAAAGCCGTTGGTACCCGAGACCGTATGGACCCATACCGCCGACGATGTCCGGATTCCATGCAAGGCTCGACGGCACACACACCCGAACGATCGAATGGAGTGCGCGGCGATGGAACGAACGGCAGTCAACCCGGTGCGGTGGTCGGTGGACATGGGATTCAACCAGGGGGAGATCGTCTCGAGGCATGCTCGGACGCTCTATCTCTCCGGCCAGACATCGACGGGCGATGACGGCTTACCTCAGCACGCCGACGACATGGGCGCGCAGTTGTCCCTGTGTCTCGACAACATGGAAGCCGTTCTTGCCGAAGCGAATATGTCCTTAGCGAATCTCGTCCGGCTCAACGTCTACACCACCGATGTCGACGCCTTGCTGCCGCACTACGGCGACCTGGCGGCACGACTGGGCGCGGCGGGCGTCAAGCCGACCAGCACCCTGCTCGGGGTCAGCCGGCTCGCGATTCCCAGTTTGCTGGTCGAACTCGAGGGCACCGCGGTCGGGTAGATCGACTACCGGGCTATGGCGAGGCGGGCCGCGACCTCGTAATGAGACCCGTCTGGATTGGGCTCACTGAGCAGGATCAGTTCGACGTTGCTTGCTGCATCGACAATACGAATCCGTGTCCGCCGCCCGCGTCGCAGATCATTGCTTCGACGCGAGAGAAACACGTGAACCCGTTGAACGTGATGGATGTGTTGTATTCCAACGGTTGTGCGTTCTCGACCCCGAATTCGCCTTGGTTGAAGCAGGTCGGCGTCACCTTCCCCGGGGTCATGTAGAAGCCCTTGCCAAGTTGGTCGATGGTGAACGACGGGGTGACGCAGTTCGCGCCATCAGGGATCGGAGCATCCGCAGCTTGGCAACCGGACGAGAATTCACTGTCGCCGATCTTGCAATAGATGTTGCCCGACGGCGACTTCCAGCCCACCTGATTGCCGTACGCGCTGTATCGGGCAGGGTCGACGGGGGTGATGGGAGCGGTGTTGTTCGCGGGATCGGCAGCGGTCGGGTTCGATTCGGGCGCCTGTGGTGCTTCCGTTGCACCTTCCGCGCCACCATCGGTGGAGCCGGTCGGCGCGGCAATGGTCACCTGCGGAGGCGCGGGTATCTGTGCGGCAGCGCTCGTCGGGGGAGCGTCGGCGGGTGCATCCTGATTTCCGCATGCCGTCAGTGCCGCAGTGGTGAGAACTGCGGTCAGCGTGAGTTTCCAGAACTCCTTCATCAGAATGCGAGGTTGACGTCGCGGGAGATCATGAAGCCCCGGTCGCCGTCGTAGCAGGCGATGCCGGCTTCGGTGGAGCGACAGAAGGTGCCCGTCACTCCGATGACCTGGCCGTATTCCAAGACTCGAGGGCGCTCAGGTCCGCCGACGAAGATGCCCTGATTGGTGCAGATCTGTTCGACGGTGCCGTCTTGGTTGATCTTCACCCCGTAGGTGTTGTTCTCGGTGTTGAGGCACTCACGGCCGGTGTTGCCCGGCACCGAGTAGCGGACCTGGCAGCCCACGATGGTCCCGGGCGCATTGGAGGAGTTGAATCCGCAGAACACGTTCCCGCTGGGGGATTGGAAGAAGTACTGTCCTCCGGCTTGATCGAAGTCCCGTGCATCCACAGTGACATCGTCGCGGTTCGGGGCGGGCGGTACGGCTGGTGTGCCCGCGGCGGTGGGAATTGCTTGTACTGGGGTGACTACGTCGGGAGCCTGTGCGATTCCGCCTGAGCCGCTACCACCGTCGGAGTCGGAGTATCCGTTTGCCGACGGAGCAGCCGCTGCGCTGGTGGCCGGTGTGGGTAGGTTGCTCACCGGCTCGTCGGAGCCGCAGGCCGTGGCTGCGAAAGCAGTAGCGGCGATCAGCGCGCATGTGGCCACGATTGTGCGGACTTGCCTCATTCGATGGTCCTCACCGGTGGCTGCGGAGTGCGTCACCTCTGATCGTTGAATCGAACGGGCCAAGTGGTCTGTTAACGTCTTTCGTGTCACGACCCAGTCACGAATCGGTATCCGAGCGGTCCTTTTGTCGCTGTGGCTGCGAGGGTGGGTCGGGTAAAGACTCAAGAACCACTTGATGTTTCAGGTTCAACCTGGGGTTCCTGGTCCGGTGTCACGTGCGGTCCGGTATCTCGTTGTGCGACATGAGCGAAAGGCGTGCTGTATGCGAAAAACATTGCGGCGAGCGGTCGTATCGATCGCACTGACGATCCACCTGGTACTGGGCATCGGCGCGGGAACGGCCGTGGCAGCGCCGCAGACCACGCTGCTCCAGATTCCGGTCGTCACCGGTTTCCAGATCGCACCCGGTGCCGTGCCCGGAGGGTTGTTCCAGACCATTCCGATGAAGGCCACGGTCGGTACCGAGCCGGGTGTTCTGCTGTTGTCCGCGGCGAATATCGCACCGTATGCAGACCAGTATCCGTACCGAAGTCTCGGTGTGAACTGGCGAAACTGGGACATCGGCTTCCGTGGAAGCGCGGGACTGCGGCATTGGCAGGACAACCCCAACCCGGGCCCGCCCAACGACCTGCCGCTGCTACACAGTGAGCAGTACCCGCGCGAAGTAGCTCTGCCCACCGGAAGTGGCTGGGTCGAGATCACCGTGACCCACTACCGCGATTACTACGACGGCGAGCCCTACGCCGACACGCTGATCCCGGGCAAAGGCCTGATCTACGTGCCCTGATCGTCCAACCGAAAGGAAACTCGATGCGGAAATCGATCCGCGGCGGTGTCGCCGCCCTGGCGCTGACCGTCCCCCTGGTCTTCGGCATGGGTGCCGGAACTGCAACCGCTGCGCCGCAAGAGTCGGTACTGCAGGTGCCTGTCGTGACCGGGCCGGAGTTCGTCCCTGCGGGCGTTCCCGGCGGACTTATTCAGACCATTCCGATTCGAGCTGTGGTCGGCGAGAAGCCGGGTGAGGTGCGCTTCTCGGCCGCCGACATCCGGCCGTACTACTACCAGTTCGCTTACCGGCATCTGACGGTCAACTGGCGCAACCTGTCCACCGGTGAGGCGGGCTCCGCCGGCTTGCGGCACTGGAACGACGAGATCGATCGGACTCAGCCGGCCAATCAGGGTGGTTCGCAGGCCTACCGCCTGCCGACCGAGGTGACGGCTCGGACGGGTGCGGGTCCGGTATTCGTGACGGTGACCCACGACCGCGAGAATCCCGATGCGTCGAACGCTCTCATCCCCGGCTTGGGTGTGTTGTTCGTACCCTGACACGCGGTGTTGTAGTCGGTCAGGTACCCAGATCGCCTGCGATATCGGCGGCGGCGAGCATCGAAACCAGGAGCGGCACAACTCGTTTGGCGGCGATTCGATAGTCTCCACGACCGTGCTGCTCCACGATATTCGCCGAACTCAGCGTCTTGAGGTGGTGATAGATCTGGCCGGACGAGCCGAGTCCCACTGCAGCGAGGAGATCCGCAGCGTTCGCCGGTCCTCGTAGCAGCGTTCGCACGATCTGCAGTCGCACCGGATGTCCAAGAGCCGCAAGCACTTCTGATGCCGAGGGAACCGGTAGTTCCACGATGGCGTCGGGGGAGTAGCCGATGTCCCAGCGGACCGTTCCGTGCAGATGGACGTCGCCTTGGTAGGCGATCATGCCGCCTGTCGACGGGGCGGCCTCGAGCTGTTCGGGAGCGTCGCGTCGCTCCAGCTCGGCGACGCGGGCCTCCAGCTCTGCCAGTCTCGATTCGAACTCTGCGTTCACACCACGCAGGCTATCCGGTCGAGAACCTCGGGCGAGAGCATCGCCTCGACGATGAGTTGCTGCTGTACGCCGAATTGGGTCATGGCCTGATCTAACCGGTCCGCGGGGAGGCCATCGATCAACCACACTGCCGTGGCAACTGTTCCGTCAGTGCGGCGCAGCTCGAATCCCTGGGTCAGCACACCGGGGAGGCTGCCGCCTTTGAAGCCGATACCGCGAACGCTGTCACCCGCAGGTTGCCATTCCAGTTGGCGCACAATGGTGTCGGATGCTGCGCCGTAGGTTCCGTCTGTGAAGGCGCGATACATTCCGTTCAGTTCTTCGGCAGAGCCGCGGCTGAAACTGCTCTCGACCCGGGCGACCTGGTCCTCGTAGGTCGGCACTTGCACGGACGCCTCGACCTGGGCCCGGAACTGCGGGTCGAATGCCCACTTCTGAGCGGTCTCCCAGCTATCTGCATCGGCGAGTTCAGGATCGAAAATCGAGAGCATGTCGGCCACCATGCTCGGTGCCTCGAAATTCTCCCAACCTCCTGCGGCTGCGGCGTCGACGAGTGCTTCATCGCCGAGTCGGTATCGGAGGTAGTCGGGCACCGAGTTGTCGCTTTCCTGGATCATGGCCGAGACCATGTCGTCGATGCGGACCGTGGCGTTGGGGTCGGTTGCGTTGGTGCCGGCGTTCGCAGTGCCGAGCCGGGTCAGGGCATTCGGATGAGCGTTGGCGTCGGTACCGGGTACGTACCAGCGCTCCCAATCCGAGAGAGTCACTTGCTCGTTCGGGTCGATGGTGCCGTTCGCGACTGCCTGGGCGTAAGCGGCGAGATGCACCACCTTGATCGCCGATGCGAGTACCTGCTCTTGATCGGCTCGATGTTCGACGGTTCTGCCGCGGCCGTCGTCGATGACGAGGCTGACGGTGTCTGGCGCTTGATCGATCAGTCCGATCCACCCGTCCTCGGTAGCGAGGTCGGTGGAAGTGGCAGGAGCGCAGTTCTCCGGCATCGGGGTAGTGGTGGTCGTTGCAGTGGTGTCGGAGTCGGTGGCGCATCCGCCCACCAGCAGTACGGCTGCGCAGGTTGTCGAGATCCAAGTCGAGCGTCGCATCGAGTTCTCCCATCCGTTATTCCGTAATTACGGATAACCATAGAAGGGGCATGGTGATCTGACAACCCTCGAATGTTCGCTCTCGCAGGAGCCATACCCGTCAATGCTTGGTTGTGTCGATCCAGAAGCGGATTTCACCCTCGTGGTTCAGGCCGTCGGGGATGCCTCCGTTGCGTTCGACGACTGTCACCGATGCTGGGTTGTCGGGTGAGACCGTCAGCAGTGCGCGCGGGATTCCCAGGTCTGCGCACGCGTTGAGGGCCAGTCGAAGCATTCGGGTGGCGTGGCCGTTGCGCTGCCAGGGATACACGACGTGGTAGCCGATGTGACCACCGCCTTCGTCCTCGGTGAGGCGGTGGCGCAGCACGAGCGAGCCGATGTAGTACTCGCCCGAGGTGTACCAGAAGACCTGGGACGGAACACCCCAGTGTTCGCGTACTCCGGCGCGTTCGGCGGCGAAGCCATCGAAGTCGATACTCGCGGCTCGCAGCCAGTCCGTGCTCCGACCGCGATGAATCGAGTCGGCGAGTTCACCTACCAGATACGACGTCTTGACCAGATTGTGCGGCGTGGTCAACGAGAGCGGAGTCGGTAGTTGGATCATCCGCTGACGCTACAACGAGATTGTGGTGGACCATTCAGAACAAGGTGGGTGCGTTGTAGCTGCCGAATCGTGCGTCGTCGAGTCGGGCGCTCCATCGCTGCACGAGCCACATCTCGACGAGTTCGGGTCGGGTGTCGATCTCGTTGGCCCAGCTCGTGATGAGTTCGACGTAGCGGTCGTAGCGGCGACGAGTGAATCCGGTGACGGACGGGTCTTCGAGCCACCCTTCATGGATGAGGGTCGAGACTCCGTATTGGTCGATCAGTTGCGCCGGTCCGCCGTAGACCGAGGCGTTCACCGCCCACAGAAATGTGGCCATCAGTGAGACTCCGACGCCCGGAGCGTCCGGCCATCCCGAGCGAGTTTCCGTCGGATGCTCGGGCACCTCGCGGTTCCGGACGCAGTAGTCGAGCACCGCGAGGGTCTTGGCGACGGGGTTCTCGTCGGGGTGGGTGAGGTGTGGGTTCATGACGTCAGGGAATCTCCGCGCCGCTCGGCGATGCCGGTGACTGCCCTGCCAGGCCGCGCAGAGAAACAGCAGTCCGAGCGAATCATGTTCGCCTACAGCCAGATCGGTGCCGAACCGAAGATCGTTGCGCTGCACGGTGGCACCGCCGTACTCGACGATTTCGCCGTCGAGGTTGCGGCCGCGCAGTCGTAGATCATGACCTGCCCTGTCGAGGTGGCCGTTCCACCAATCCAGGTCCACCAACACACCGTCGTCGAGGACGTGCAGGTCGTAGGTTCGGTGCCGACACCACTGCACACAGGCCTCAGGTGGCGAGAACCCCTCGTCGCGTTGTGACATACCGACATCGAAGCATTAGGTACCGACAGTTCGACCGCTGCTGTCACTCCGAGCGAGTTCCGGCTGGTCTGTCGTGGTGATCAGATTTCTCGTGTCCGATCATTGCCAGTAGCGCCAATTTGTCGGCGTCGGGGCTGCCGAGAGCAGCGGTGTACAGGATCAGGTGCTGGTCGACTTCGACGAGTTTCAGCGAATCGCAGTCCACCGTGATCTCTCCAACGGCTGTGTTCCGAAACGTCTTTCGCAGGTCAGGGGAGACTGCGACGTCGTGCTGCTCCCACAGCCGATCGAACTCGGGGCTGCCCTCGCGAAGTTCGGCGACGAGCTCGGACACAATCTCGTCCGTGGGATAGCGGGTAAGGGCGGTGCGGAGTTCGTTGACCGCACTGCGGCGGAAATGGACGTCGTCGGAGATGCCGTAGAGCCGCTCGCTCGGCTGCTCGGTGCCGAGGAAAGCTTTGCGGGCAAGGTTGCGATCACGAGGGGTCAGGGCGCCGAAGTCTTCCATGAGCGCTGTGGCGAGGTCGTTCCAGGCAAGAACCTCGAACGCGGCGGACATGACGATTCCGGCGGTCTGGGGGAGTCGTTCCAGGAGCGTGAGAATGCTGGGCCGAACATCGCGCCGGTGCACACCTGATCTCGCGGGTGCGGTGCCCGCCAGCGCGTGTAGATGGTCGGACTCGGTGTCGTCCAGGCACAGGGCAGCCGCGATCCCCGCCAGCACCTCTGCCGACGGGCGCGGCGCGCGCCCTTGCTCGAGGCGCACGTAGTACTCCGTCGAAATATGCGCGAGCACGGCAACTTCTTCACGGCGAAGACCCGGGGTCCGGCGACGAGGGCCGGCCGGAAGACCCACATCCTGCGGTTGGAGCTTTACGCGGCGGCTACGGAGAAACGCCCCGAGTTCCTGCTTGTCCATGAGTTCGATTGTGCCCCGAGTAGAGCATCGGACCCTAGTACCGTTTGTGCCTGTATCCGGTGTCGATACACCTTGATGCTTGCATCATGACCATCGAAACAGCCTCGCGTACAGCCTGCCTCCTGTCCGGCAAAGTCATTTTCATCACCGGCGCAAGCCGAGGAATCGGTGCTGCTGCGGCTCACCTCTTCTCCGCGGAGGGTGCTGCTGCTGTTGTGCTCGCCGCCCGCAACGTCAACGCGCTCGATCAACTCGTCACCACGATCCGAACGGCCGGCGGCACCGCCGACGCCGTAGCCATGGACCTCAGCGACTCCGACAGCATCCGCGCCGCCGTCGACCGCGTCGAGCAGGTGCACGGACGGCTCGATGGCGCATTCAACAACGGTGGCGTCAACCAGCGGCAGATCGGCCCCCTCGACACAACCACCGAAGACGACCTCGACGAGCAGTTCACCGTCAACTTCCGTGCCCACTGGACCGCGATGAATGCCGAAGCCGCCCTCATGCGTCGGAGTGGCGGCGGTGCCATCGTGAACACCTCGAGCATCGGCAGCCGCCGTGCCGTCCCGCCGCTTCCGGCATACGGGGCGATGAAGCGGGCGCTCAACAGCATCACCGAAACCGCGGCGGTCACCTGGGCCCCTGAGGGTATCCGTGTCAACGGTCTGATGCCCGGAGGAACTGCAACAGAAATGATGGACGAATGGGAGGCAAAGACACCCGGTGTCATCGCAGCCAGTAGCGCAGCGTCGCCGATGGGGCGGATGGCCGAAGCCCGCGAAGTTGCCGAGGCCGCCGCGTGGCTACTCAGCGACAGGGCTTCCGCCGTGACCGGTGCGATCGTCCCCGTCGACTGTGGCTCGGGTGCCTGAATCAGATTGCCACGTTCGCGCCCTCCGTGCGCCCCCGAATGGTTCATGTCCCTGCGGGTTGCCGGTCCCATATGGAACTGTGGGGTCTGGTTAGCCATCAGAACGAACAGGGGAGTGCCGGTGACCGTTGCCGACAATGCTGTCGACAGGCCACTCGTAGACGTGGTGATCGAAGCCATCGACGCGGACAATGACCTGTCCGACGAGGTCAAATACTTCGTTCTCGCGGCCCTGGAAGGGCCGACGTCACTGCAGGAGCTTGTCGACGGCATCTCGACCCCACACGTTCCGGAGCCGTCGGGTAGCCACCTCGTCGAGGAGCCGGTCGGTGCATTTCTGACCTCGATCACTGTCGCGGGATTCCGCGGCATCGGTCCCAAGGCATCCCTCGAGCTACACCCCGCGCCGGGCATCACGATCGTCAGTGGCCGCAACGGATCGGGCAAGTCGAGCTTTGCCGAGGCCCTCGAATTCGCAATCACCGGTTCGAGTTATCGCTGGGAGAACAAGGCCAAGCTGTGGGCCGACACCTGGCGCAATCTGCATCAGGGAGATCTGTGTGAGGTGCGGGTAGGGCTCACGATCGAAGGGTCCGAACCGACGGTTGTCGGTGTCGACTGGACTTCCGATGCCGCGCTCAAGGGATGCTCCACCTGGACTCAGGTGGGAAAGCAGAAGCGCAGCACCGGTACCGATGCACTTGGGTGGAAGTCTGCCGTCGAACTTCATCGCCCGATCCTGTCCTACGACGAAATCGGCGGCCTGTTCGACGCGACGCCGTCCACCTTGCACGACGCCCTGGCCAAACTCCTCGGACTCGACGAGATCACCGATGCCGAGAAGCGACTGGCAGCGGTACTCAAGGAGATCAAGGGGCCCCGGCAACGGGCAGCGGAGAGCCTGCGCCAGCTCAAGACCTCGTTGTCGGATGTGTCGGATGATCGCGCGAAAGCTGCTGCAGCCCTGGTAAAGAAGCGGGTTGCGGATCTCGACGCGGTGCTGGCGCTCGCCACCGGAGCCGACGCATCGGCATCGCCCGCGCTCATCGGTTTGAAGCGGCTCGCAGCGTTGAGTGCCCCGACGCAGCTGCGTGTCGACGAGGTGGTGGCGGAGCTCCGGGCAGCTGCGGCCGATACCGCGGATTCGGCTGATGAGGCACTGTCGGTGGTGGAGCAACGCAACGATCTGCTCGATGCGGCCCTGCGACTGCACAGTGAGACGGGCACTATCGAGTGCCCGGTCTGCGCGGCGGGGACGCTCGACGATGAGTGGGCTGAGCACTCGCGGGCGCAGTTTGCCGAGCAGAGCCAGAAACTGGCCGCCTACAAGCACAGTCGCCGCCGACTCGGCCAAGCGCAACGCGCCGCAGTCGAACTGGGGAACGGAATTGCCGACGCCACCGCGGTGGAGGGCGTCGACCTGCCTTCCCTGTCCGAGTATCGAAAGTCCGTCGCCGTGGCGCGAGAGCAACCGTCGAGTTCTTCCGGTGTGGCGGATCACTTGGCGACGACGATTCCCGCGGTTATCGAGTCTGCTGAGGCCCTGCGCACCGAGGCCGAGGAAGCGGCGGCTCAGCGTGAGGACACATGGGCACCGATTGCTGGACGTCTGGCCGCGTGGGCCACTCTCGAATCCGCGGCGCGAGAGGCGGATGAGGCCGTCAAGAACGTCGACACGGCCAAGAAATGGATTGCCTCGCATGCCAAGCAACTAAGGGATCAGAGGCTCGCTCCGATTGCCGAGCAGGCCCGCGACATCTGGGCGGAGTTGCGCCAGGAAAGCAATGTCGACATCGGTGCTATCAACCTGGTGGGCCACAACACCAGCAGGCGAGTGGTGATGACCGGCTCGGTGGACGGCGTGGAGTCCGAGGCACTGTCGGTGATGAGTCAGGGCGAGCTGCATGCGTTGGCATTAGCGCTGTTCATACCCAGAGCAACTACGCCGAACAGTCCGTTTCGATTCATCGTGCTGGACGACCCGATTCAGGCGATGGATCCGGCGAAGATCGACGGCTTCATCAAGGTGCTGTCAACGCTCGCGAAGACCAGGCAGGTCATCGTGTTCTCGCACGACGATCGATTGGCCATTGCGATCAGGCAACTCGCCGTCGATGCGCGGCTCGTCGAGGTGATGCGCGAACCAGGTTCCAACATCAGTGTTTCCGAGACACAGAATCAAGCGACCCGGTATTACAACGATGTGCGGGCATTGGTGTTGGACGAGAACGTGCCCGACGACGTCAAGCGCCGGGTCGCGCCGGGCTTGTTCCGGTTGGCTCTGGAATCGGCTGCGCAGCAGGTGTTCTACGCAAAGCAACACCGGGCGGGGGAGTCTCGGTTGGCGACCGAAGAGCGGTGGTCGGCAGTGCACAAAACGCGCAACAAGATTGCGCTCGCTGTACACCAGGACTCCGAACGCGACCTATCGCAGTGGCTGGGCTTCCGCACCGAACGCTTCCCGACGCTCCATATCGCGAACGCCGGCGACGTTGCAGCAGTCATTCGGCAAGAATCCCGTCGACCATCTTTTTCAAATCATTGACCACTTCCCAGGTGATCGGCCGATCTGAACCGTTG
>NZ_NOZF01000102.1:0-13136 GCF_002258565.1 Rhodococcus sp. 05-2254-6 | reverse complement strand
CGGGCCGGTGGGTCAGGTGCGCACCCGTTCGGGTGCCGACAACGGGTGGATCACTCTGCAGCGTTTCCTGAGGTTCCTCGGCGATCTCCCACAGCCGCCTGTCTGTTTGGACCGAGTGACGGTGGCGAATCTCGAGCACTATCGCGCACTGCAGCTCAAAAGAACCACTGCGACGCGCGTGACCCAACAGATGGCTGCAGTGAAACTGATACTTCGCCACCTGCCGGTCACCCGATTGCACTGGGAGGTCGCAGAATACGTAGCGCGACCGGGTGACTTCCATGAACCTCACCGACCCGGGGCCGGCGCGGCTCCCGGATACTCGGACCGCGAGTTCATGGCGATCATGGCAGCGGCACGTTCGGACGTCGCTGCCCTTCGCGGGCGGCTGCGGTCGTCGCGGCGATTGCTGTCCGTGTTCGAGCTGCAGCCGCACACGCTTTCAGCGGCAGAACGCGAGCGAGCCGCGCATCTGGCGGAGATGGCGAGCACCGGTGCCGTCACACCACCGCAACGCCCGAGCACTGTCTCCGGATCTGTCACCGACCTGGCCGGATGGCTGACGAAGGCCGGTCAACTATTTCTCACGACCCGCGACGTGCTGCCCCTGCTCGTGCTGGGCGTCGGACTCAGTGGCCGTAACAGCGAAACAATCAAGGAGCTTTCGCCCGAGCACCGCGTTCTGGAGGATCGCGCGGTAGCGGTCAACGTGATCAAGCGCCGGCGAGGAAAGGCTCGTACCTGCGAAACAGTGCACTGGGAGGGCGGCCCGAACGACTCCGGACTGCACACCCCCGGCGGCTTCTTCCTACTGCTCCACGAGTTGACCAGCAGTAGCAGAGCATTCAGCGGTAGCCGACGGGTGTGGTCCATTTGGACACGTGACAACATGCGAGGAACAGCGGACTTCATCCGGACGCGCTCGGCAGCCAACGGTCACATCGACCCTTTCGATCTGCAGGTTGGCCGATGGCTCGAGCATCGCAAGTGGGTTGCGCAGCATGGTCTGACAGCCGACGGCAATGGTCCGGGGGCGGAACCGTTGGTGTTGTCGATGAACCGTCTGAAAACCACGGTGGAAGTGCGTCGAACACGCGCTGTCGGAGGGCATCTCAGGTCTGCGTCGAGAACGAACACGCCGGATGTGTCATTTCTGCACTACCTGCGTAGCGATCCTAGGGTGCGTGACTGGGCCGATGAGGTACTCACCGAAGCACTCCACGAGGCAGAACACAATGCTCATGCCTTCCGTGGGAGAATTCTCGGACCCACTGGGGCGGCTGCATTCGTGTCGGATCCAACTGGCACCGCCGCCGGACTGGGTGTTTCGGTCGATCAGATCCGGCGCGCAGTCGACGGCGAACTGGACACCTTGGTGAGTTCGTGTCTGGACTTCGAGCACAGCCCATTCAGCGGCGGCGGAGTGTGTGGGGTGTCCTTCCTGACCTGCCTGCGCTGCCCGAACGCGTTGGTCACCGAACGCCACCTCCCCCACCTTTTCTCGTTGCTCGACTGGCTTCAACGTGATCTCGACCAACGCGACATCGACGATTGGTGTGGTCGGCACGGCGTCACTTGGCTGATCATCACCCGCCTGATACTTCCCAAATTTACTGATGCGCAACAGGAACAGGCCCGCGCCGCGAAACCTGACGACCTACCCGCCGACCTGCTCGACGGATTGAAGGAACTCGCATGAGCTTGCCAGCACCCCACCCCGGGCCAGCACGGATATCTGCCGAAACGCTGGTGCTCGGGGACCGAACTTTGCGACCGGGCGCGGTACTCGAAGACACGGCACGCTTTTCGGACATGGTGTGGAGGCTGGGACCCGCACAGCGACAACAACACCAGAAGCAGATATCCATCGACTTCACCAATGTTCCTAAGAGTTTTCGCGAGGTCGCGAAACAGGTTACTTACGCATTGCTCCGGGCGGATCGTCCTCGCGGGTGCGAACGCATCAAGGCGATCGACACGGTCGCAAACCTGTCCGGGCAAGTGGGTGCGGTCCTGCGCTGGGTCGACAACCGTGGCCTACGCTCGATCTCCGCGATCACGCGCGACGACCTACGGGCCTTCAAGCAGCATGTGCACGAGCTCCGCCTCACCGACGGAAGCAGAGCGCACCTTCCGCGGGCCTTTCAGCTGCTGTGGCTCTGCCGTGCACACCTCGATGATCCTTTGACCTTCGATCCGGCCGCCGCCCTCGATACACCCCGGTCCGGACACTCCCAGCACGGACACGAGAACGAGACCGCCCGCATACCCGAGCAGGTGCACGCACCGCTACTGGTCTGGGCCATGCGATGGGTCGACGATTTCGCACCCGATGTGCTCCGCGCCGGGGCAGAGTGGCACACGCTGCAAAGACCCCCGGCCGCGCCGGGACAAGATCGCCGAGGGCCGCAGACAGACACACGGGCCAACGTCGCGGCGATCTCCCGGGTAATAGCTCGCTATCGCGGTGAACGACGCGCGCTTCCGGCCTACCAAGGAACGGTGAATTTGAGTCACCTGCGCCGCGAAGCCAATCTCGGCCGCTCGGTCGTCGGCCCGACCCGGCCCGCCGGCGCGGTCATCATCGCTGCCGTCGCCGAGCTCGGGATCGACGACGACACCTACCTGCGGGCACCGATCGACGGACTGTTGGACGGACAACTCTGGCGGGGACGGATCCGATATGCGGAACTCGAAGAACTCACCAGGATGCTGTACATCGCCTGCTACATCGTGATCATCTACCTCTCCGGCATGCGGGACAGCGAGGTCAAACACCTACAGCGAGGATGCGTATCGGTATGGCGGGACGACACCGGAAAGGTCGCAAGGCACCGGATAACCGGAGTGGCGTTCAAAGGTGAACGACAGGCCACCGGGGTCGCCGCCACCTGGGTCGTTACCGCGCCTGCACAACGGGCAGTTGCAGTCCTGGAACGGTTGCAACCCACGACGGAGAAATACCTGTTTGCGCTGCCCCCGACCTCGAGAAGAAGCGGCAGCCCGCGGCCCAACCATGTGAAATCTACCGCTGCCACGAACCGCGACCTGGCCGACTTCGTAAGTTGGATCGACAAATTCAGCAGCAAACTCGGTCACCGCGATCGGATTCCCGAGGTCAATGGCGCGGCATGGAAGCTGAGCAGCCGACAGTTCCGGCGAACCCTGGCCTGGTACATCGCGAGACGCCCCGGCGGGAGCATCGCCGGGGCACTGCAATATCGCCACGTGCGCGTCCAGATGTTCGAGGGCTACGCCGGCACCTCCCAGTCGGGGTTCCGCGACGAAGCCGAAGACGACATCGCCCGCGGCGACAAGCTCGCCGACCTGATCACCAACCCGGATCTGCACCGTCTGACCGGACCCGCCGCCGCCGAGGCAGAACGACGGCTCGCTGAATTCGAGCGTCACGTTCGATTCGACGGCACGGTCATCAACGACCCCAAACGAATGCAACGCCACATGGCACGTCACGACCCCCACATCTACCCAGGCGAATTCGTGACCTGCGTCCACAACCCCGACCGCGCGCTCTGCCGACGAAGCGACGGACGAGACGGACCGTCACTGCCGGACTGCCAACCACTGCGCTGCCGCAACGCAGCACTGACCACCGGCAACCGCGAGCAGATGAAGGAAGCGCTGCAGTCCTACGACCGCGAACTCTCCGACACCGTCCGTCTGGGCCCCTATGTTCGTCACCGCCTCCAACTCAAACGATCCGAAATCGCAGAATTCCTCACCGACGAGCACAACGTTTCACTCACAGCACCGTGAAGAAACCACTCCCCGATGACGCCGCAGTCCAGGCCGCGATGGATGGCGTGCTTACCGAATGCGAAACATCGGGGCGTCGAGCAACCGTCACCTCGGTAGAGGACCGTCTCGGCATTACCCACGCGACGTTCTACCGGAACTATCCCGCCCTCATCACCTGGTTCCAGCAACAAAACAAGAGTCGGGCAGCGACACAGGTCAGCCGAAAAGACAGTGCAGCAGACGATCTCGCTCGACTGCGGCGCGATAACTCCGACCTGAAAAAGCTAGTGGCGATCTACGCGAACGCAATCCGTCAACTCACCCTCGACAACGCAGCGATGACAGCGGAGCTCGATAAGACGTCCGGCGTCACCACACTCAGACCTCGATGAAGCTGGCACCTTCTCCAGCCCAACTCCGATCCGCGTCGGCCGTAGCCGTGACCTCGCTGGTCAGGTTGACATATCGCGTGCCCAAACGCTTCCCGGGCGGATACGCAAGCCAGTGGCCAACGCGAATGGAGCGAAGCCTTGAGCCCAATGCGACAATCTCACCCCACCTCGAAGCTCCGGCGACTCCGGTGTTGCAGCTCTCGTGCCCGGACCGGCTCACACCCGCCCCGAGTTACCGCCACCGCTCTGAGCTGTAGGTCTAGATCGCAGGGTCAGGCGGTTTTGCGAATCACTGTTGTGGCGTACTCGACCGATCCTGGCCGTCTGCCAGGACGTTCGGGAACAGAGCAGTGAGAAGAGTTGAATACGCGGTATTCCAAGTCCATTGCGCCGCAACCCAACTGCGTCCGCGTTCACCCATCGCGCGGGCGCGGACCGGGTTGTCGAGGAGTTCGACGATGGCTTGGGTCAATTGCTCGACGTCTTTGACTACATAGCCAGTTCGGCCTGCCTGCACGGTTTCGGGGGCACCTCCGGAATCACCCGCGATGATCGGCAGTCCCATGGCGGAGGCCTCCAGGTATGCGATACCGAGTCCCTCCTCTTCGAGTCCCAGGCGACGCGTTCGGCACGGCATCGCGAAGATCGTGGCGCCGGCGAGGACTTGCGCAACGAGCTCGTGCGGAAGTCCCCCAACGAAGGTCACCGCGTTCTCCACGCCCTTTGTCCGGGCCAGACGCTGCAGACGTCGACGGTCAGGGCCGTCGCCGACGAGAAGCAACGTGGTGTCGGGATGTCGTTCCAGAACCGCAGGAAGCGCACGAATCAACGAGTCCTGGCCTTTCCGCGGGACGAGACGCGCGGTGCACACGATCACGCCGCTGTTGCCGTCCGGGGATGGATCGGGGCCCGCCACGGAGCCGCGCACGGGGTTGAATTGTTCGACGTCGACGCCCGGGCTCAAACGCACCAACGCTGTATCGGGCGTAACCGCTGGCAGGATTGCGCGGTAGGTATGGCCGGAGATGTACGTCAGCACGTCGACCCAACGGCCAATTGTGTGCAATCCCCACCGCGTCAAAGGAACCTTGGCCCACCATGTTTCATGCCCGTGAGTGGTGGCGACGACCCGCTTCACCCCGCAGGCCCGAAGCGCGGGAGCGATCAGGCCCAGGGGAGCTGCGGCAGCGATCCACGCGGTATCGCAGCCGTGTTCGAGCGCGATTCGACCTGCCCTGCGCATCACCCGTCCCGTCGGAAGCAGGGTTCGGCTGCGGTCCCGTATGACCAAGAATGGAAGCGAAGCGTCGTATGCGGCTGCTCCGCGTTCCGCCGAGGTGTAGACCACGATCGACTCGGACGGAAAGCGGTGAGCCATTTCCGATGCGAACGTTTCGATGCCGCCCTGCCTCGGCGGGAAGTCGTTGGTCACGATCAAGGTCCGGCTCATGCCGCGACCCGCTCGCTTTCACGATTGGGACTCGAGACGGCGGTGTCCGTTCCGGGAACCCTCGCAATCCACGCCATTCCCCAGAACATCAAAGGGTAGGCGAAGTACCCGAACCTGGCCGAAGGGGCAAGAAGGAACAGCACGGTGAGCCCGAGTGCAGCGATCGAGCAGGCCGCCGCGAACGTGCGCGGTGGTTTCACGCACAGTCTGATTCCGATGACGATGGCACCGACGAAAAGTGCGAGCAAAGAAACGATGTGGCCGTACTCGCCCGCTTCCGCCAACGCGCCGCCGATCACCGACGAGCCTGCCGGAGTCGGAACGTCTGCGCGACCGAGTGGGAACAACACCGTGTGCTCCACCAGTGCGCCGCCATCGAGGATCACTGGAGGAACGACTACCGCTCCCGCCAGAGCAACGGACACCGCACTGACCCGCACTGCTGACCATGTACCGGCGCGTTGACGATGTAGTACCAACGCGACGATGGCTACCGGCCATGCGGTCCACTTCAGTGCGCATGCGAACGCCAACACAGCAGCCGCGGCCCATCGGCGGTCTGCCGCCATCAGCGCCAAACCGAGCAGACAAGCACCGATGACCGGCAGATCCACCCCACCTGTGCACAGCGGAATCGCGATGAGAGGGGACGCTGTGAGAAGCCCGAGCTTCCCGAACGACTCCTGATCGATTCGTCCCCGGTCGGATCTCGTCAGCCGAACAACGATGAGCACACAGGCGGCGAAGAACACTCCGAACCAGACTCTGGGGTCCCCGAGCGGACCCTCCAGGACGACGCCAGGCAGCCCGAACAACGCCATCGCCGGAAGGTACGGGTTGTACTGAGTCAGCTCGTGAGGGTCATTGACATATGGACTGCCGGTGTCGAGCAAGTGGCGGGCCGAGTCGATGACTACTGCAACCTCGAGCTGCGCGAGTGCGCCCCCGATCAGCACGATCATCGGAACCAACACAGCGCCCAACACAGCGACACCAGCCGCTCGAGGTCGATTACGTGATCGCAACAGGACCGCACCCGCAGCGAGATAGCCAGTGACAGCGCACACTCCCCACACCCGATGCGTGGTCAATTCGGTGGTCATCACGTACACGGCCGTGTACGCGGCGAGTGCCACGTAGATCCCGACGAGTAGGCGGTCCCGACCGACAATGCTACGAGAATCCCTCTGTAAGAGCATGTTTCGACGCTACAAAGACAGTGGGACTATGTCGTCACGCATCGGAGCCAAACTCGGCATCCCCCGGAGGAGCTAGTCGAGTCGGTGGGAGAGTTCATTTTCGTAGTAGAAAACGACAGCCTGCGTCCGGTCACGAAGGTCGAGCTTGGTGAGAATCCGCCCGACGTGGGTCTTCACTGTCTCCTCCGCCAGCACGAGATCGGACGCGATCTCTCGATTCGACAGACCCGTGGCCAGAGCGTCCAACACGTCGAGCTCTCGGGGAGTCAACGCCGACACTGCGGCGGTGTTCGGGCGACCGCGCCGACGCCGGGCGAACTCCGAGATGAGCCGGGTTGTGACAGTCGGTGCCAGCATCGATTCCCCGGACGCGACTGTGCGGACGCCCCGGACGAAATCCGCTGCGGTGGATTGCTTGAGCAGAAACCCGCTTGCACCGACACTGAGCGCTTCGTACACGTAATCGTCGAGGTCGAACGTCGTGAGCATCAGCACGCGGATCGAGTTCGTCCTCTCGCCCTGTGATGCGAGGATCTGCTCGGTCGCCCGGATTCCATCGAGCACTGGCATTCGGATGTCCATCACGACAACGTCGGGCCGCAGGCTGACAGCAAGATCGACGGCCTCCGCACCGTTCGCGGCCTCACCGACCACGACGATGTCAGGTTCGGCCCTGAGTACGGCTGCGATTCCGTCGCGCACCAATTCCTGGTCGTCCGCCAGCAGAACCCTGATGGTCATCGGCGGCGCTCCACTGCGCTCGGATCATCGCCAATGTTACTGCGTGGTGGGATGTTTCGTCCGCGAACTGGGAAGATTACAGACACCTCGAATCGTCCGTTCTTCGTCATCCCGGCAGTCATGCTTCCGCCGAATGCGGCTGCCCGCTCGGAGATACCGACAAGTCCGTGTCCTCGGCCTCTCGAATCGGCGGACACCTGTTCGGTTTCGTTGCCGACAGTCACCCGAAGCTCGTCGTTCGTGCGGGTCACGCGTATCTCAACCTTCGTGCCGGGTGCGTGACGTGCTGCATTGGCGAGCGATTCCTGGAGGATGCGGTAGACGGTAGTGGACAGCGCTTCCGGCAGCGTGTCGAGCTCCCCGTCCGTATACAACGTGACGTGGGCTCCGGCCGCGCTCCATTGGCTCACAAGGGCGCCGATGTCGGACAGGTTCGGTGCCGGTGAGTGTTCAGTTGCCTCGTCCGGGTCACGAAGGACCTCGATAACCTGGCGCATCTCGGTCAGTGCGGTTGCCGATGCGCGATGTATGTCGTCGAACGTCGCAATCGCCTCGGGTGGGAGGTCGGGGCTCTTGAACCGTGCGGCCTGTGCCTGCACCGCGATCATCGACATGTGGTGCGCCACTACATCGTGCAGTTCCCGTGCGATCCGCGCCCGCTCTTCGATCACCGCCTGACGCCGCTCCTGTCCCATGCGGAGCTGCTGTTCGTCCGCCAGGGCGGTTTCCGCCGACGACAGTCGCATCATGACCACTCCCGCGACGGTGATCGCAGCCAACGTCGCGGCAATGATCAGCAAAGCGAACGGTGGCATCTTCACCGTCAAGACAGTCGGGACCACGACCGCCAGGAAGGACACGAGGGCGACCGCGGCTCCCACGTTCGGCGGATGCACTCGGGCCACTCGATACAGGGCGAGCCCCGCCGCAATGCAACTTGCCGCCGGCCATGGGAAAACCTCTTCCTGAACCAGCCCTGACAGCGTTCCGGCGAACATCCCGAGTGCGATCAACTGCCAGGTCAGCAGAGGTGCCACCCGGATCAGAAGGAGGGGAAGTGTCTGAACAGCGCCGAGGACGTAACTGGCGGCGACCGAGTTGACCATACTCGTCAGTTGACCTATCGCAGTACCGAACAGCACGGCGACAAGCACCGCTCCAGCTGCAAGCGCCATGAATCTCGGCCGACTACCAGGCTCGTCGGTCCGCCCTCTCATTGTGGGCAACGTCGGGCGCAGGGCCGTTTTGATTCCGGCTGTCAGTTCGGCAATCACCGACACGACCCTACTTTGAGAAGATCCGCTTCAAATCGAAGATTGCGCGGCCGCCCACGATGCAGTCGTGGGCGCGCGGCGAAGCTGATCGCAGACAGCTTCTAGATCGACTGTGGACGGTGACACAGGTTGAACGACCTACGGCGAGCCGGACATAGCCCTTGTCGTTGCCCTCAGCCACGTTCGGGTGACATACTCGAATGGTCAGGAGCGACGCCGTGGTGGTGCTACGGGGTTTCCGGCAAATCCTCCACTATTTCGGCTGTCCCTGCTTGGCAACCAGTCCGGCAGTGCCACGTGCACTCCTGGTCGCCCGGCTCGGCCCGGCTCTCAAACGAGAAGGCGGCACCATCATGACCAGCTACAGCGTAATGAAGGCATCACACGACCGGGCAGCGGTAATCGCGACGTGGCCGGGCTTCGACTCAGAAGAACATTCCATCAAGATCACCACCGTCGCCAGCGCCTCGTACGCTCACAGCCTTGCTTTTTACCTCACTCAACTATCGGAATCCGCATGGGACGCAGCTATGTGGCTCGACACCTACCCAGAGATAGCCACGGCCATATCGAAATTGATCGTGCAGCTCCGAACATCCAATAGAATTGGGCCACAAACAGTTTCGACCGACGGCCTGCGCCATGGAGAAACGTGGACGTCCTCGGCACTGGCAGAGCAGCTCGTCGACGACTACTTCATCTCCCTACTCGACGACCTGACCACCACACAACGACTCTCTGTTGCCGATGAACTCGAAACCGACGCTGACGAACGACGCGACCTACTCGACCACACTCGCGACGAATACGAAACCGACAGCAGAGTCAATCAAGCCGGCCTGGTCACCCGCGTTCAAGAATTCGGCTCCATAGGACCTCTACCCGAAGGCGCATCCGGCTACCTACGCACCTGCTACAGCGAAGGACTCGATTTCGGAGACCGATTGAGGGCCGCGAAACAAATCCGACGGATGGAACAACTCGTCGCTGCATGCAACCATCACGGCGGACGCGCACGGGCACATACCGATCCCTGCGAGGCACACTGCGTTGTCGCTGTGCACCCCGGGAAAATCAGCGACGGCGACACACCGTGCTACATCACTCCCGTTCGCTTCGGACCGCACACACATTCCCCGGGCAGACCCAACCCGTACGGCAAGCTGCGCATACGTCGCGGCCACGAGTGGATCGCCGAGGTCGACCCAGATGACACTGCAGGTTTTGTCACCGCCCTTGGTGACTGGGCTGGAACCTTCGCGTCGTAGTGCCTGAGGCCCAAAATCGGCTCTGCGGCCAACTGCCCGAGGGCGGCAAGGGAAGGAGACCTCGTCGACGCCCGCAATCACCTCGCACACGGCGATGAACCCCGCATTTGCAAACGGCCAGAGAACGAATGGTTCGCACTCTACGAATCCACCCTCACGTTGTTGGCATTGGTGGCGATGACGAAGCCGGCGTATTCGAGGCGGTGCAACTTCGTGCACTTCGACGCGGTGCTCTACGACGAGCAGGTGTCGATCGCAGAGAACGCGCGTTGAACCGTCCGTTGGGTAAGGCCCGGCCAGGCTGCCGATCGTGCTGGGGCGGGCTCTAGGGGTGCTGTGTAGCTGTCTGGTGCGCGAGTGCCACGGTGCTTACGGCCTAGCTTCCAGGGCGGCTGGGGTCGTTGTGCGGCCTTGCCCCTGCTGCGCCAGTCTGCCTGTTCGTGGTCAGTTCGGAAGTTCGCAGTCGATGGTTGCACTGCACACCAACCCGGCCAGGCGCGAGGGTGCCTGCAGGCGGCACAGGTGGGCTCACCTCCTTAGGGTGATTGGGTGAAAGCAATGCGTGGAGATCGCCCCTGGAGCCGCATCGCAGGCCTGGTGTGCGGTGCACTCGCCGTCATTTTCGGCACCTTTTCCCTCCACCGGACGGGGTGGACCGTAGATCGGGTCTTCCAGGAGTTCTGGGTAGCCACAGCTCTCATAGGCCTTGTATTGGGCTGTGCCGCGATCGGGTGCCCCATCAGCGATTTCTGGCGTGCACGTCCACGCAAAAGAGACTGGGCATGGTCCATGGCCGTAGCGCTCGGCCTGGTCGCCGTCCTTGCTCTGACGAGTACCCACACCAACGTGGATCTGGGCTCGCTGCCGGCATGGGTCTCGGCAGGTGGTGCTCTGTTCACCGCCGCAGGCGTCGTACTCGCCCTCCGGTCGTACCAATCGACGCGGCATTCGGACCTGGAGGACCAGGCGAACCAGGTCCGACTACTGCACATGCTCCCGTGGCCCGACGGCCTCGACGCGAACCGAAAGCAACAGTGGCGCACAGAATTCACCAATCGCAGCAAGGACCCGCTGTACGAGATCGAAATTCACGGCTTCCGCGCCCAGGTCGAAGACGACGCTGACGCGGTGAATATGCGGGCGTTCGCAGAGACAGCCCTGTCGGAGGACACACCGATCAGATCGGGTGGTTGGCGGAGGCAGGCCGTGCTCGAGGCGGGTGAAACGTTCAATATCCGGTGGGAATCAGACGATCCCGCCGAGCAGAACCCGGCTCCCGCATTCGTTAGCATCTGGTACTCGGCAATGGACGCCAACGGCCGCTACTGGAACGTCGTCGACAACAACGAACCCGAGAAAGTGCCCCGCCCGTCCCGTCGCCTCGGATGACACGAGCAAAGGCTCACACCCCCAGCCGCGGAAGCACACTCGACGATGTCAGCCCTCTGCTTCTCCCCCTGGGCGGCTCAGACACCATCCGAGGTAACCGGAAGAACGTCGAACTCAGCGTCGCGGATCACCGATAGATCGAACGCGTCCGAACCGTCGACCGGTGCAACGAGAATCGTCTGACCCTCATCTGGGGCTGTGATGATCCGCCCCCACTTCTCAGGCTCGTAGCGGACGAGCCCGAAGCGATAATTCCCGAGGTGACGGCCTCGGGCGGTGACGACACGAGCCGGGTCGATAAGCATGTTCGTAGCCATAATCGCACCGTACCCGAACACGGAAAGCCATAGTGCACAACACCATCAAGCATCAAAGACCTGCCGAACAATGGCAAGTTGCTGGTCGCGTTGTGTTCGCGATGACCCGAGGCTTCTACCGTCGAAATCCCCGCCGAGGGTCACGTGGCTCGTGTCCGTCCATGGCCGTGAACCACGTATCGCATGGAAAGACACGTAGACCGTGTGCCGCTGTCGCCGGGTGATAGAACACCTCGACATCGCGGTCGCCCATCAGAACGTCTGTGACGGCGTCCCAGTCGACGTCCCGCGGATGGGACGCCAGTACGGCAACATCGTCGCCATACACCTCATCGGCCAGCGCTGCGGCGGCTTGGGCGATGACGATCATGAGCGCGAGCTGTTCGGCGATCGTGTGAGGCCGGGGTAGCCGACCAGCGTCGAGGTCCTGAGCCAAGTCGTCGAAAGATCGGGCCATCTGACGTCGCCACAGAGCGGACTCGGCGAATGTGCATTCGGGAAGTCGGTTCAACAAATACCACCACCGCACCGTGTCGACCGGATCATCACCGCGCTCCTCGACGTCGTCGTACGCCATGTCGGCGCACACCCACGCGTGGATCCGTAACAACTCCCGCTGCCGATCAGTCAGTGAGAACCGCGGCACAAATCGGCGAATGTGCATTCGGGAAGTCGGTTCAACAAATACCACCACCGCACCGTGTCGACCGGATCATCACCGCGCTCCTCGACGTCGTCGTACGCCATGTCGGCGCACACCCACGCGTGGATCCGTAACAACTCCCGCTGCCGATCAGTCAGTGAGAACCGCGGCACAAACTCGATGACATCGCCCATGGTCGTCCATGCTGCCCGCCCCAGAACTGATCTGCGCACGGATCGACCACATCCGCACGTCGACCCGTGCATGCAGGAATACGCGCACGTCTGCATGCAGATCGGATACCACGTACCAGCCAGGGTCACTCGGCAGTGAGCTACCAGGACAGCCGGAAGCTCCTCAGATCATTCGATTCGATGGTGTCACCGTCCCACGCGAATCGATCGTCGGGCAGTTCAGCGTGTTCGGTCAGTTTCTCGAGGTGGAGCGCCTTGCTGTGATCGCGGCTGCTTAGGCTCGCGATGAGGCCGGTTCCATCGTCGATGACGATTGTCGTGGTGAGTCCAGTGGGCGATGTCAGCTCGGTCGACCATGCCGGACGGTCAGCGTGGTCGATCGCCGTCGGGCCCTGGGTGACGTGCTGAGGTGGTGTGCGCCGAGTCAGGAGTGAACGCGGGCCGAAGAGATCTCGCGGGGTGAACAGTGCGCCGAGGCGGATCAGGCTGGTGGTGCGTTGGTGGACCATC
>NZ_NOZF01000162.1:0-13847 GCF_002258565.1 Rhodococcus sp. 05-2254-6 | reverse complement strand
GTCCGGGAACGACGGATCTGGAGGTCGGAGGACGCACCATCTACAATCCACCTCGGGGTGCCACAGAATTACCTCGTCGTCAGTACACAGCGGCGCGAGGGTGCTCGCGTCGGCATCGGAACTACCATTGAAGGATCGAGTAGAACGTAGCCCATGACGACGCCGTGCTGTTAAAGACCCAGGTAGGCCTTCAGCTCGTACGGCGTGACGTGACTGCGGTATTCCTCCCACTCGCGACGCTTGTTGCGGAGAAAGAAGTCGAAGACGTGCTCGCCCAGTGCTTCGGCGACCAGTTCGGAGCCTTCCATCGCGTTCAAGGCCTGATCGAGGTTGCCCGGTAGCTCCTTGTACCCCATGGCGCGACGCTCGGCGGAGGTCAACGCCCACACGTCTTCCTCGGCCTCGGGCGGCAGGGTGTAGCCCTTCTCGATTCCGCGAAGACCGGCCGCGAGCAGCACCGCGAATGCCAGGTACGGGTTGCAGGCCGAGTCCGGGCTACGGATCTCGACGCGCCGCGAGGATGCTTTGTTCGGGGTGTACATCGGCACGCGAATCAGTGCCGAGCGGTTCGCCGGTCCCCAGGATGCAGCGGTCGGTGCTTCGCCGCCGCGCACGAGTCGCTTGTAGGAGTTGACCCACTGGTTGGTCACGGCGCTGATCTCGTTGGCGTGTTCGAGGATGCCGGCGATGAACGACTTGCCGGTCTCCGAGAGCTGCATCGGATCGTCCGGGTTGTGGAACGCGTTGGCATCGCCCTCGAACAGGCTCATGTGCGTGTGCATCGCCGAGCCGGCCTGGTCGCTGAACGGCTTGGGCATGAACGTCGCGCGCACACCCTCTTCGATGGCAACCTCCTTGACCACGTAGCGGAAGGTCATGATGTTGTCGGCCATCGACAGTGCGTCGGCGTAGCGGAGGTCGATCTCCTGCTGGCCGGGTGCGGCCTCGTGGTGGCTGAACTCGACCGAGATTCCCATCGACTCGAGCGCGTCGATGGCGTGCCTGCGGAAGTTCGGAGCCGAGTCGTGGACGGCCTGGTCGAAGTAACCTCCATTGTCGGCCGGGGTCGGCGGTGAGCCGTCCTGCGGGGCGTCCTTGAGCAGGAAGAATTCGATCTCGGGGTGCACGTAGCAGCTGAACCCGAGGTCCGCGGCCTTGCTCAACTGGCGACGCAGCACGTGGCGCGAGTCGGCCCAGGACGGCGAGCCGTCGGGCATGGCGATGTCGCAGAACATCCGCGCCGAGTGCTGGTGGCCCTTGCTGGTGGACCACGGCAGAATCTGGAACGTCGACGGATCGGGCTTGGCCACGGTGTCGGCCTCGGACACGCGAGCGAATCCTTCGATGGCGCTACCGTCGAAACCGATTCCCTCGTCGAAAGCCCCTTCGAGCTCGGCGGGGGCGATGGCCACCGACTTGAGGTACCCGAGGACGTCGGTGAACCAGAGGCGGACGAAACGAATGTCGCGCTCTTCGAGGGTCCGGAGCACGAATTCCTTTTGACGATCCATGAACGCGAGAGTAAGCAAACGGAGTTAAATCTGTGTTACATCGTGAATTCGGTCTCACTTCGTGAAACTCTCAGCACACTTTCCGGGTGGTGAGGTAGCACGTCAGCACCGCAATCCGTCCCCCGGCGGAACCAGATCGACAAGATAGTTCACCAACGGATCGTCGATGCACTCGACGCCCGAGAAGGCGACCGTGTGCTGGGTGCCCTCGTAGGTCACCAGATCGCCGCGCAGCTGAGCAGCCAACTCCACACCTGCCTGGTACGGCGTGGCCGGATCGTCGGTCGTCGAGACCACCACCAGGTTCGGCAGTCCCTCGACGTCGACGATGTGCGGTTCGCTCGTGTTCGGCACCGGCCAGAAGGCGCACAGGTAGAGCGGCGCGTTGCCCGTCGCCCGGCCGTCGTCCAGATACGGCGCGGCGGCGCGGAACCTGACGTCCGCCGCGTCGGCCTCGGCGCGATCGGTGGTCGGCGGGCCGTCGACGCAGCGAACAGCGTTGAACGCGTCGTCGATGTTGGTGTAGCTGCCGTCTTCGAGCCGTCCGGAGTAGGTGTCGGCGAGCCGGAGCAGGGTGTCGCCCCTGCCGTCGCGCAGTTCGTTCAATCCGGCCCGCAGCAGACGCCACAGCTGCTGCGAGTACAGCGCCTGCTGGGCACCGGTGATCGCATCGTCGTAGCTGAGACCGCGAGGGTCGGTCGTCTCGGCCGGCTGGTCTATCAGCGGGTCGACCAGCGATCGGAACTGCTCGACGGCCTGGGCCGGATCGGTTCCGAGCGGGCAGGTGTCGGTCTGTGCACAGTCGGCGGCGAACTGATCGAACGCGGTCTGGAATGCCGCGCCCTGGGCGACGGCTTCGTCGACGGGTGACTGGTCCGGATCGAGCGCACCGTCGAGCACCATTGCGCGCACGTTGGACGGGAACTCCTCGGCGTACGCGGTCCCGATTCGGGTGCCGTAGGAGTAACCGATGTAGGTCAGTTTCTCGTCGCCGAGTACCGCACGGATGACGTCCATGTCGCGCACCACTTCCCGGGTGCCGACGTGTTCGAGCACGTCCGCCCCGGTGCGCTCGACGCACTGCGCGGCGTAGTCCCGATGTTCGGCCTCGGTCGCCGCGATGCCCTCGGGGCTGACGTCCACATCGGGTTCGCGACGTTCCTCGTCGACCTCCTCGGATGTCAGGCATCGCACCTCCGGATCGGATGCTCCGATCCCGCGCGGGTCGAAGCCGATCCGATCGAAGCGATCGGCGACGGCGGTGCCTTCCGCCTGCCCGGCGAGGTAGAGCCCCGACGACCCGGGCCCGCCCGGGTTCATCAGTACCGACCCGATCTTCTCGCCCGTCGCCTCCGTTCGCGAGATGGCGACCTCGATCGTCTTGCCCTCGGGGTCTGCATAATCCAACGGCACAGTCACCATCGCGCACTCGACGGCTCTTCCCAGTTCACTGCCGTCGGTGTTGTAGCTGTCGCAGGACTCCCACTCCAGCGTCTGCGTGTAGAACGCCTCGAGCCCCGAGGGAATCGGGCCGGCGACCGATGCCGGCGACGAGGCGTCGGGCACCGCGGAGTTCTCCGGTGTGGCGGTGGGCTCGGGGCCGGAGCAGCCTGCGAGCACCACGGCCACGGCCGACATCGCCACGGCCGACTTCCTGGTGCGCGTTCTCATGGACACGATCGTGCCAGGTCTTTCGAGCGCGCCGCTCTCGCTGCCCGGCGGGGACGTCGTGCGAGCACTAGCGTGGGCGCAGTGCAGGCACTTCGACTCGCCCTCGCCCAGATCAACTCCGTCGTAGGCGATCTTGCGGCGAACTCCGCAGCCATCGTCGAGTGGACGGTCCGCGCGGCCCACGACGGTGCCAACGTGGTGGTGTTCCCGGAGATGGCGCTGACCGGATACCCCGTCGAGGATCTGGCTCTGCGACCGTCGTTCGCCGCCGCATCGGCTCGCGCCCTCACCGAGCTGGCTGCCGCCTTGGACAGTGCCGGGTGCGGCGACCGCATCGTGGTGGTCGGTTACCTCGATCGCGACGCCGAGGGCTCGCGGAACAGCGCGGCAGTGATCACCGATGGACGGGTTGCCACTCGATACGACAAGCACTCGCTCCCCACCTACCGGGTGTTCGACGAGGCCCGCTACTTCGCTCCGGGATCCGGCCTGAGCATCACGACGGTGAACGGCCTGCGGCTCGGTGTCGTTGTCTGCGAGGACATCTGGCAGCCGGGCGGGCCGGTGCCGGCCTACGGGGCAGCCGGAGTCGACATGTTGCTCTGCCTCAACGCCAGCCCTTTCGAGCAAGGAAAGGACGAGGTGCGCCGCTCCATCGCCGCGCGCCGAGCCACCGAGATCGGTGCCCCGATCGCCTACGTCAACGTGGTCGGTGGACAGGACGAGCTGGTGTTCGACGGGGCGAGCTTCGTCGTCGGGCCGGACGGTTCCACCTGGGGCCGCTCCCCGCAGTTCGTCGAGCATCTGTTGATCGTCGACGTCGATGCGCCCGCCGATCCGGGTCCGGACGCCGCGGCGGTACCCGGCTGGAGCATCGACCGGATACCGCTGCCCGACGTCGCGATCACCGGCTGGCAGCGAGCCGAGCCGTACCTCGCAGAGATAGCGAGCACCGAGGAACAAGTGTGGGGCGCACTGGTGACCGGACTACGAGACTATGTGCACAAGAACGGTTTTCGTTCGGTGGCTCTCGGATTGTCCGGCGGGATAGATTCTGCGGTGGTCGCCGCCATCGCAGTCGACGCCCTCGGCCACGACGCGGTACACGGAGTGTCGATGCCCTCGACGTACTCGTCGGGTCACTCCCGCACCGACGCAGAGGATTTCGCGTCGCGCACCGGTATCCATTTCCGCGTCGAGCCCATTGCGAACATGGTGGCCTGCTACGTCGACCAGCTGCATCTGACCGGCTTGGCCGAGGAGAACATTCAGGCCCGCTGCCGGGGCATGGTGTTGATGGCACTGTCGAACAGCTTCGGCCATCTGGTGCTGGCCACCGGTAACAAATCCGAGCTGGCCGTGGGCTATTCGACGATCTACGGGGATGCCGTCGGCGGCTTCGCGCCGATCAAGGACGTGCCGAAGTCACTCGTGTGGGATCTGGCGCGGTGGCGAAACAAGTCCGCTGCCGACCGTGGTGACATCCCTCCGATACCCGAGTCGAGCATCGACAAGCCGCCGTCCGCCGAGCTCCGGCCGGGCCAGCTCGATACCGACTCGTTGCCCGACTACGACGAAATGGACGCCATCGTGTTTCGCTACGTCGATCACGACCAAGGGTTCGCGGACATCGTGGCGGCCGGGTTCGACGCGGCGGTGGTCGCGGACATTCTGCGCAAGGTCGATGCGTCGGAATACAAGCGGCGCCAGTACCCGATCGGTACCAAGGTCACCTCTCGTGCGTTCGGTCGCGATCGCCGCATGCCGATCACCAACGGCTGGCGGGACCACGCGACGCTCGACGAGGTGTGACGAATTGCACTGCCGGTAGCTGCCCGGCAGTTCGCGCGCAGTGGCAGACTCGAGCACGTCATCACACCCCATCCCGGGGACCCGCCGAGCGGGCCTCGAGGACCAGAAAGGGACAAAGATGTCCGAAACTGCTGTGTACGGCGGATCTGCCCAGGAAGCACCCTCCACCGCGTTGACCCGCAAGACCCGCACCCACCACCTTCTGCAGATGAAGGCCGACGGTGAGCGCTGGGGAATGCTCACCGCATACGACTACTCCAGCGCCCGCATCTTCGAGGAAGCCGGCGTACCTGTTCTCCTCGTCGGCGATTCGGCGGCCAACGTCGTCTACGGCTACGACACCACCGTGCCGATCACCGTGGACGAGCTTCTTCCGTTGGTTCGCGGAGTGGTCCGCGGCGCACCGCACGCCCTCGTCGTGGCGGATCTGCCCTTCGGCACGTACGAGGCCTCGCCGCAGCAGGCCCTCGAGACCGCAGTTCGGTTCATGAAGGAAGGGCTCGCAGGCGCAGTCAAGCTCGAAGGCGGCGAGCGCGTGGCCGCCCAGATCGCTGCGATCACCGCCGCGGGCATCCCGGTGATGGCCCACGTCGGCTTCACCCCGCAGAGCGTCAACACCCTCGGCGGTTTCCGCGTCCAGGGTCGCGGAGATGCGTCCGAGCAGCTCGTGGCCGACGCCATCGCAGTCCAGGAGGCGGGAGCATTCGCCGTCGTCATGGAGATGGTTCCCGCCGACATCGCCGGCCAGGTGACCCGCAAGCTGACCATTCCGACGGTCGGTATCGGCGCGGGCAACGAATGCGACGCGCAGGTACTGGTGTGGCAGGACATGGCCGGATACACCAATGGCAAGACCGCGAAGTTCGTGAAGAAGTTCGCCGACGTCGGCGATTCACTGCGGACCGCGGCAACGACGTACATGTCCGAGGTGCGATCGGGAGTCTTCCCCGGGCCCGAACACAGCTACTGATCGTTCTCGCCTCGCCGGAGTTCGGGTGGCACACTCGGGGCCATGACAATCAGACGGGGTACGACGTCCATTGCAGGAAGAAGCGCAGTCGCATTGGCAGGCGCGGCTGCGCTTCTCGTCGTAGCGACTGCATGCAGCACCGACACCACCAACACCGGTTCGTCGTCCACCACGACGGTCGCACCGACCCCGACGGTCACCGCACCGCCTGCGGGCGCAGCGATCACCGACGCGCAGAAGCAGCAGCTGTGCACCGATCTCGAAGCGCAGCTGTCCAATTGGCGCGTCCAAGGGCCCACCCTTGGTCGCGGCGGGCTCAACATTCTCGTGCAGACCTGGGCGGCGCAGAGCGGCGTCATCAATCTTCAGGTGGTGCAGGACCGAGCGATCATCGACGACATCACGACGGAAACCTGTTCGGACGTACGAGACGAGGCCATCCGATCGCTCGACATTCCGGACCTCGCGTCCGGTCTGGTGGGCTTCTGAGATGCGGACCCTCTACCCCGAAATCGATCCGGCGGAGACCGGCCACCTCGATGTCGGCGACGGCCAACAGATCTACTGGGAGGTCTCCGGCAATCCCGACGGTGCGCCGGTGGTGTTCGTGCACGGCGGTCCGGGCGGTGCCACCAATCCGTTGCAGCGCAGGTATTTCGACCCGCAGGCCTATCGAATCGTGTTGTTCGATCAGCGCGGCTGCGGGCAGTCGACCCCGCACATTGCCGACGGTGCAGATCTGTCGGTCAACACCACCGACCGGTTGATCTCGGACATGGAGAAGCTCCGCGAGCACCTGGGTATCGACACGTGGTTTGTGTTCGGCGGTTCGTGGGGCTCGACGCTGTCCCTGGCGTACGCGCAGTCGCACCGTGATCGTGTGCGTGGGCTCGTACTACGGGGAATCTTTCTCGTGCGTCCGTCGGAGATCGCCTGGTACTACGGCGGCGGGGCAGGCCACATCTTCCCCGATCTGTGGGAGGAGTTTCTCGAACCCATTCCGGAAGACGAGCGCGACGGCAATCTCGTCGAGGCGTATCACCGGCAGCTGATGTCCGAGGACCACGAGGCCGCGACGCGAGCTGCGGTGGCATGGTCCACCTGGGAGGCAGCGACGAGTTACCTGCTGCCCAAACCGGATGCAGTGCAGTCCAATTCGGATGCACGGTTCGCACTGGCGTTCGCTGGTATCGAGAACCACTACTTCCGGAACAACTGCTTTCTCGAAGAGAATCAACTGCTGCGCGACGCCCACCTGCTCGACGGCATTCCCGGTGTCATCGTGCAGGGCCGCTACGACGTCGTGTGCCCGGCAACGAGCGCGTGGGCACTGCACAAGGCCTGGCCGTCAGCAGATCTGGTGATCGTCGACGATGCCGGTCATTCTGCGGCCGAGCCCGGCATCGTGCATCACCTCGTCGAGGCGACGGATCGTTTCAGGCCGTGACCGCCGAGTAGTCGAATCGTACTGCGCGCGAGTCGGTGTCGGCCCGGGTCAACCGGACCTTCACCGACTCCCCCGCGGGCGGTTCCCCGTCGCACTTGCCGAGGACGATCGGTTCGGACACCAACACCTCGGCATCCCGCTTGCCCTCGGCACCGCGCAGTACGACCGCTGAGAATTGCTCGCCCACTCGGTCTTTGAGTACGTGCGCTTCGGTGAGGTCGATGCAGGCGCGGTCCACTTTCGATGCCGCGGAATCCGATCCGCGCATGATTGCAGGCAGCTCCGGCAATGCCTGCGCGGCCCAGTCCGGTATCGGAGTTCCGGCGACGACCGCCAGGCAGACCTCGGTGGCGAAGCGATCGGACAGCCGCCGCAGTGGTGCCGTCACGTGGGCGTACGGGGCACCGATTCCGGAATGTTCCACCGATTCGTCGCTGTCGGCAGGGTTGGTGGTGCGATCGAATGCGCGATAGTCCGCACCACGCAGCAAACCGGTCGCCTGGGTCATCATCGCCAGTGTCGACGGCTCACCGGTAGGCAAACCGGCCAGCACTGCGCCGGCCGACGCCCCTGCCGGCCAATCGATTCCGAGCGCGGTTGCGGTCTTCTTCAACGTCTCCACGGCCTCGGCGGGCGCGGGTGGGAGTGTACGGACGAGGCCGATGCCGGCGTCGAGCATGATTCTGGCGGCGCACATCCCCGTCAAGAGCGACACCTCGGCGTTCCACCCGTCCACTGCCGTGCGGGGCTGCAGATCGATGCGCCACCCTTTTCCGTGCGGCGTCACTTCCTGCTCGGGCAGTGTGATGTCGATTGCCCCGCGTCGTCTGGCTGCGGCCGCGCGCTGTGCCCCGAATTCCGGCAGTGCCGCGATGGAGGGGTGCGGTGTGCCTGCGTCGACGTCGGCTTGCACCGCGGCGTAGTCGAGCCGTGCAACAGAGCGCACCAGGGCGCGGGTGACGGTCCACGCGGCCGCCTCGCCGACGTCGTCGAGTTCGATGGTCCACAGCGCGGCGCAGCGAGTCTGTCCCTCCAACAGGCTGCCCGAACCTTCCGACAGCTCTCGTGGATGCAACGGCACGGATCCGTCGGGGAGGTAGAACGTCTGGCCGCGCCGACGGGTTTCGGTGTCGAGAGCTCCACCGGGCGTCACCAGTGCGCCCACGTCGGCGATCGCGTAGTGCACCACCAAGCCGTTCGACGTCTTCTCGATGTGTACGGCTTGGTCGAGGTCCTTCGAGCCGGGTGGGTCGATGGTGACGAACGGGATGTCGGTGCGGTCGATTCTGCTGTCGGCGTGCAGGTCTCGGGCTTCGATGGCCTCGCGCATCGCGTCGGCGTCGAACGCTTCGGTCAGTGCGAACTCGGATCTGATGGTCTCGAAGTCGAAGCCCGGGGCCCTCAGCCGGCTGAGCAGCACCGTCAGTTGTTCCAGTCGTCGTCGGAATCTGCGGCCTTGTTGCGCGCCGCGGCGATCTTCAGCGCCTGCTCCGCGGTGGCCTTGTCCGGATACGGGCCCATGCGGTCGAGGGCGTTGGTCTGCTTGCCCTGTACGACCTGCTTGGTGCTGATGTCGTAGTACCAGGAGGTGTCGTCGTCGGTCATGACTTCCAGTGTGCCCCATGGAGCGACGCCGCAGGCGAACTGCGGGAGAAATGGTGAGTGCGAACGAGTCGGCCTGTAAGCCGGATCCTGTCTGCCGTTCCTGCTCTCGCAGGTCCGACGTCGACGACCATCCATCTGGGCACACCGTTGCCGGGTACCTCGAGCAGTCCACCCGCAGGCTCGGGCGAGCAGCCCTCGAGCACCTGCGCAGCTGCACCCCTTGCGCGATGCAGCCTTCGACCTTGCTCCGGGCGGGGTTTACCTAGCCATCCCAGTCACCTGGGATGCTGGTGCGCTCTTACCGCACCGTTTCACCCTGACCTGCAGTTCGACTCCGAAGAACCGATCCGCAGGCGGTCTGTTTTCTGTGGCACTGTCCCGCGAGTCACCTCGGGTTGCCGTTAACAACCGCCCTGCTCTGTGGAGTCCGGACTTTCCTCGGCCCGAAGCGCGACGACACTCGTTCGCCGGTCCTCCGAGCCGCAGCCGTCCGGCCAACTCGTTCGCGGTTGCATACTCTACTCGGCGAGCCGCGCCAGCCGGGAACCGAACTACAGTTCCTCCCATGAATGAGTGGGTCGTGTTGCTCCGCGGCATCAACGTCGGTGGCATCAACATCAAGATGGCCGATCTCCGTGAGGCCCTGACATCGGCCGGCTTCACCGATGTCCGCACCGTTCTGGCGACCGGCAATGTTCTGCTGGGCTCCTCGCTGCGCGTCGACGCCGTCAAGGCACAGGCGGAGAGCACGCTCGCCCAGGCGTTCGGCTATCAGGCCTGGGTTGTCGTGCTGAACGTGCCGACGCTTCGAGCGATAGTGGAGTCCTACCCGTTCGACGCCGAACGGGAAGGCTGGCATTCTTATGTGGTGTTCGGTAGCGATGACAGCCATTTGACCGAATTGTCCGCTCTTGCAGAAGAACTCGACCCTGAACTCGAAAGGATTGCCGAGGGGAACAGCGTGCTCTATTGGGAGGTGCGCAAGGGCAACACCACCGACAGTGCGTTCGGGAAAGCTACCGCCAAAGCGAAGTACAAGGCCACGACCACCACCCGAAACGTGCGCACACTGGTGAAGATTCTCGCGTGACCGTTCTCGCTGCGGCATTGGTCGCCGCCGTTCTCGTCTTCGCCATCGTTCGTCCGCGCGGTCTCCCCGAGATCGTCGCTGCTCTTCCAGCCGCAGCAGTCGTTCTTCTCGTCGGCCTCGTCAGCCTCGACGCTGCACGTGAGCAGGTACTCGAGCTCGCTCCGACCGTGGTCTTTCTGGCATTCATTCTGATTCTGGCGCACCTCTCGGACGCACTCGGCGTGTTCACCTGGATAGCGGCGAAGCTACGACGAGGCGCGAAGGGCAGCCCACGCAGACTGCTGACTCTCGTGTTCGCAGCGGCGGCGTCGACCACGGCAGTCCTCAGTCTCGACGCCACCGTGGTTCTCCTGACGCCGGCCATCATCGGTGCTGCGCGGATTCTGAGAATGTCGCCGCGTCCACACAGTTACGCCACTGCGCATCTGTCCAATTCGGCATCGACGCTGCTGCCGGTATCGAACCTGACCAACCTTCTCGCATTCGCCGCGACCGGACTCACCTTCCTGCATTTCACCGCTCTGATGGCACTGCCGTGGATTTTCGCGGTGGCCATCGAGTTGGCGGTGTTCCTGATCTTCTTCCGCAAGGATCTGAGCCGCACCGCCGCACCGCCGGAGAAGTCGACTCAGCAGAGCGCCGAGGACGTCCCCGCACCGCGAACCACGCTGGCCATCCTCGGCACAACACTCATCGGCTTCGCGGTGGCAGGCCTGTTCGACGTCGAACCGTTCTGGGTGGCCGCGATGGGATCGGTGGCATTGGCCGTCCCCGCACTCCGGGGCCGGCACACCAGTGCTCGCGCCATTCTGCGCGGTGCCGATCTACCGTTCTGCGGCTTCGTCTTTCTGCTCGGCATCGTCGTTCTCGGCGTCACCACCGGCTCGATCGGCGACTGGCTGACGCGAATTCTGCCGTCGGACACCACCTTCGCATCGCTGCTGGCAGCCGCAGCCATTGCGGCGGTGGCGTCGAACATCGTCAACAACCTGCCCGCGACGCTGCTGCTGCTGGCCGCGTTCGGTGCTGATGCTCCCCCGGCGTTGCTGTTGGCCATGGTGATAGGCGTGAACCTCGGACCCAACCTGACCTACGTCGGGTCGCTGGCAATCATGCTGTGGCGACGCGTCGCATCGGCCAACGACGAGCCGGCAGATCTGCGCACCTTCACTCTTCTGGGCGCAATCACGACGCCGCTGACCATCGTCGGGGCCGTGGCCGGCCTGTGGCTTGCCCTCCAGATCTAGGCCTGAGAAAATAGCTACTGGCTCCGATGTGTGCCGGAGTCGCCGATGATCATGGTGACCCATGCTTGCGCGGGAATCGGGGGCGGCTCTTTCCAAGTGAGTTAGGCGCCCCGTCGCCGGGATGCGGCACCCGGGTGGGGTGGGTCACGGTCTTGAGGTTGCCGCTGAGCGCAGGGCCTAGAAATCCATTGGCCGAACGCGTTGAAGTTCACGGGTCCGCCGTCGCCTCCGCGCGGTGTTCGACACTCGCCCGGTAGCGGTTGGTAGAAGCGTCCGCTGCGGCCAACCACACTGCGTTGCCGGCCCTCATCGTGCGGACGCAAACCATGAGCACACGGCTTCCTCGAACCCAACGCTTTGCCCGAACAAAAGTCGCAATCGAGGATGACGGGATGTCCACGGCGGAGTGCTCTTCCGCATGTTTTTACAACATCTGATCAAACGAGATCACCGTTGTGTCCTCAACCTCTGACACAATCTTGATGTGGAATCGGTCGGAGAGAAACGCCTAAAGAACTTCCTAGCGAAGTACGTCGATCGCGAGGTCGACGATGCTTACTTGACGTTGTACAACGATAGCGGGGACACCGCCCGCGTCTTCGCGTCACTACATGAGCGGCTAGACCGCGAGTTCGATTGGATGAACTTGAAGGCTCGGAACGGTCGCTCTGGACACTTCAACGCAGAGAACAGTCGGGCCTTACTCGACGTGATCGACGAGGTAGACGAGCTTTACAAGTCACTTGAGAAGGCCGGTAGGTCCGTCGAACTGTCACCTGAGTACCACCGAGTGCTAACGGCATCTAGGGTGTGGCTGGAACCATCTGGCGGTAGTCCGATACCAGAGGGCTTCACGCCCGTAGACGTGGACAAATACGAACCCGCTTTTACTCTCGGCGACGCCGCGATAACACTACCGAACCACTCCAAGGCAAACCTCAAGGTTGTCGGTGAAGGCGCATACGCGATGGTTCACAAGTTCACCGATCCCAACTACGACATAACTATTGCGAGGAAAAAGCTGAAGCACGGCGCTGACGAAGAAGAAGTAGACCGATTTCGTCGGGAGTTCGACACAATGAAGAGTCTGGATTTCCCGTACATATTGCAGGTGTATCGGTTCTCGGAAGCAGATAACTCATACACTATGGAATACTGCCACAGCACGCTCCTCGACTACGTCAAGAAGCGCAACAACAAAAAGGAGTTCGATTTTGCACTGCGAAAACGTATGGCGCTTCAGTTCTTGTACGGGGTAAATTTTCTGCACATGAAAAAGATAATGCACCGCGATCTAAGCTATAAGAATGTTCTTATTCGCGAGTACCCCGAAGGTCCGTTCACGATAAAACTTTCGGATTTTGGACTTGCCAAGCTAGCTGAATCCGATTTGACAAAATCGGGGGCGGAAATATTTGGGACCATTGTGGATCCTGCACTAGAAAAATTTATGAGCTTCAAACCGGTAAACGACATCTATGCGGTCGGATTTGTGCTCTCTTACATCTTCAAGGGCACAAAGAATCTTGTTCCCGACGGTACCGATCTCGGGAAGATCGTCCATAAGTGCTCGCATTCCGACCCCGCCAAACGCTATCAAGGGGTCAGGAAAATCATTGCAGCAGTGGAGGAACTTGCGCCCGAGGCGCTCGATAAATCGGATTAGACCGACAGTAATAGCAGACCCTTCTGTATATACGCATTCTTTGCTTCAGTTAATGACTTGACTAGAGCCTCTAGTTGCAACTCCCAGTCGACAGTCGACGTCTGGTCACTGATGGGCTGGGAAAGATCACGCATCCACTCGTCCATCTTCTGCGAGTACGCGAAGATCGCTTCTCGGAGTGCAGCAGCAGATGGTTCCAGTTCTGCGGGTCCGGTCAATCTCGGCGCTGCCGTTCTTGTGAAATACATGCGCCAGGACTCAAGATACTTAGCGTGCGAGGCCGCGATTGAATTGTGTTGTCCCGCGATGTCTTCCCACAGCTGGCGCATATCCTCGTGGACTTCATTGGCCGAGTTCAGGAAGCTGACATGCGCGTCGAACTGTCGATCCGCTATGTACTGCGTCCGCTCCTTGACTGGTTGAGCTTCCGCATCCTTGTTTGTCTGGCGGTTGGCGAACAAGGTCACGCCACCGCCGACGGCTGCACCAATGAGCCCGCTGAGTGCACCGATCAACCCGATAGCGACTTCCAATTCCATTGGTCTACTAGACCACGCTCCAGGGCGAAACCGTCAGTCTCCTTGTCCCGGCAATCGTGGGTGTATCGGTGTACACCCTCACGTGATGGTCCCCGTACAACCTCATATGTAGGTGCTCGGCGAGTCCTGTCGTAACTCGCCCACGACAAGGGCCACCCTTCGAATCGTCTACCGCCAAAGTTGACGAACCCGAAGGGTGGCCCTTGCCATGATCCTAGATGGAGAGTCTTGGATGAACATCCGACGTTTCAAAGCCCTGCACGAGGCCGGCGCGACCTATGCCGACATC
>NZ_NOZF01000002.1:0-14008 GCF_002258565.1 Rhodococcus sp. 05-2254-6 | reverse complement strand
GCCCCGCGAATGCGGTCTTCGTCTGTTTCGAAGTGCCTGCGGCAGTGGTGCGGTTGGGTGCCTTCCAGGGCACTTGTTCACACCACTGCCGCAGGCACTTCGAAACAGACGAAGACCGGATACTCGGAATTTCTTCCGTGTATCCGGCCTTGTCACCGAGTTTCTGGCGGAATTTACTTCGGAAAGGTCACTCCACCAGGAGAAGTCGGGTTACGAAGCTTGAATCAGATGGCGCGGACGCCGGTAGCCTGGGGGCCCTTCTGACCCTGGCCCACCTCGAACTCCACGCGCTGGCCCTCGTCGAGCGACTTGAAGCCGCTACCCTGAATCTCCGAGTAATGAACGAAAACGTCCGGTCCGCCACCATCCTGCTCGATGAAGCCGAAGCCCTTTTCGCCGTTGAACCACTTCACACTGCCCTGCGTCATTCTGTAAACCTTCTGTAAGCGAGCTAGATCTTCACGTCGAAGCTCTAATCTCAAAAGTGAGTCTGCCATCTATCGGCGCCGAGCGAAACACCGGGGGCGAAAAAGTTCGAAAGATTGCTTTTGGACGGTGAAACCGGAACGTTGCTCAGCGCCCCGGTGGCTAGGGTTTCAGACGTGGATCTCCCCTCTCACGATGCCCGCCCTTTCGATCCCCATCGACTCGACATCGTCCGTCTGGCCTGGTGTCGCCGCCTGCAGATGGACGATCGAGCCCTCGACACCGACGCCGACCGCGTCGAACATGTCGGTGCCACCGACGACGTCACCGTGCTGCGACTGGCCGAGACCACCGTGATCGTCGGACCGTCCTGGGCCGTCGATGCCTCTCGCGCGATCAGCGGCCCGGCGAACGCGGACCGAACCTGGATCACGGCACTGCTCGGCGACCGTTCGGCGCACTACGAGATCGGCACCCACACGCTGGCGTACGGCTCGGACATCGGCCACACCATCGACGTACACGACCCGCTGATCTCCCACGATGCGCAGCACGCACGCAACCTCGCCGCGCACTGCAGCGACGCCGACGTCGCCGAAGCATTCGGCGAGCCGGTCTCTAGGAACTGGTTCACGCTGCTCGGCGACGACCGACCTGCCGACTCGGCCCATTCGCAAGCGTCGGCCGGCTACTCGGAGGAGCAACTGATCCTGGCCGACATGCGCGTGCTGACCGACCCGGACCATCGCCGACGGGGCCACGCTCAGGTGGTCGGCAGGCTGGCCACCAACGATGCCATCGACGACGGCCTGATTCCGCAGTGGCGATCGCGACCCGAGAACGCCGTTGCTCGACGCCTCGCCGCGCGGCTGGGATATGTGGAAATCGGCGCGTGCCACACCGCAGCGCTCCGACCGTGACCCGGTTGAGCCGGCTCCGAACTGGGTAGCGTCGAGATGAGACCGATCGATGTGAGGAGTTCGAGAGCATGGCCGACGATGCCGCATATGTGGAACCGGGCAAGGAATTCAAGCGCGACACCAACTACATCCCGACGCGGATCACCGCCGACGGCCGGGACGGGTATCCGGTAGAGCCGGGACGGTACCGACTGATCGCCGCGCGCGCCTGCCCGTGGGCCCATCGATCCATCATCGTCCGACGGCTACTCGGCCTCGAAGATGTTCTCTCGCTCGGCATTCCGGGTCCGACCCATGATCCTCGGAGTTGGAACTTCCAGGAGGAGCCCGGCGGCGTCGACTCTGTTCTGCAGATCCCTCGACTTCAGGACGCGTTCTTCGCCCGCTTCCCCGATTACGAGCGCGGCATCACCGTCCCCGCGATCGTCGACGTTCCCTCCGGTGAGGTCGTCACCAACGACTACCCGCAGATCACCCTCGATTTCTCGACCGAGTGGACGCAGTATCACCGCGACGGGGCCCCCGATCTGTACCCGGAGGCCCTGCGCAGCGAGATCGACGAAGTGGCCCAGCTGGTGTTCGAGGACGTCAACAACGGCGTCTACCGCTGCGGATTCGCTGGATCGCAGGAGGCATACGACAAGGCCTACGACCGACTGTTCGCCCGCCTCGACTGGCTCGTCGAACGCCTCTCCACGCAGCGATACCTGGTCGGCGACCACATCACCGAGGCCGACGTGCGCCTGTTCACCACACTGGTGCGCTTCGATCCCGTCTATCACGGCCACTTCAAGTGCAACCGCAGCAAGCTCAGCGAGATCCCGGTGCTGTGGAACTACGCACGCGACCTGTTCCAGACCCCCGGATTCGGCGACACCGTCGACTTCGACCACATCAAGCGGCACTACTACGAGGTGCACACCGACATCAATCCGTCGGGCATCGTGCCGAACGGACCGGACCTGACCGGATGGCTCGAACCCCACGGCCGCGAAGCCCTGGGCGGATCACCCTTCGGCGACGGCACCGCTCCCCCGCCGCCGAAGCCCGACGAACTCGTTCCGCCCGATCACTGGGTGCGTTGAACCCCAGGTTCGACCGGCAACCACACTCGCGACCGAAAGAGACATCGATGGCAGGCAAGAAGGACGACGCACAGGTCGAGGTCTCGAACGGAGGCAAGCTCGAACGCGCGCTCGTCAACATCCTCGACAACGCCAGCCGCCTCCAGGGACCCGCCGTCGACAAATACGTCGCGCACGTGCGTCGAGCACACCCGTACGACACCCCGGCACAAATCATCGAACGGCTGGAGAAGCGATTTCTGCTCGCGGTCACCGGCAGCGGCTCCGCGGTGGGCGGGGCGGCGGCGATCCCCGGCGTCGGGACCGTCGCCTCGATCGCGGCGGTGGGTGCCGAAACCGCGTTCTTCATCGAGTCCTCGGCATTGCTGACGCTGTCGGTCGCGGCCGTCCACGGCATTCCCGTCGAAAACCACCAGCAGCGACGCGCCCTGGTGCTTTCGGTCGCGCTGGGCGAATCGGGCATGCAGATCGTGCAGCGAACCGTCGGAAAGACTGCCAAGAACTGGGGACCGCTGATCACGTCCCGAATTCCCGGTGGATCGATGACCAGCATGAACAAGTCCTTGGTGAAGAAGTTCATCACCAAGTACCTCGCCAAACGCAGCGCGTTGTTGGTCGGCAAGTTGCTTCCCGCCGGAATCGGCGCGGCGATCGGCGGGGCGGGAAACCGCGCCGTCGGCAAGGGCGTCATCAAGAACGCCCGCGACGCCTTCGGTCCTCCGCCTGCCCGGTTCCCGGAGAACCGCATCATCGAGCCGGATGCCTGAACCGATGGGGCATCCGCGGAATCATCACGCGAGGACGGCGTTGAACCCGATATGACTTCCACACCTGAACTCGGCAAGTACGGCGTCTGGCGACTGCATTCGGCGTTCACCCCGGAACTGTCGCGCGCGATCGAATCCTTCGGCTACGGCACGATCTGGCTCGGCGGCTCACCGCCTGCGGATCTGACCACCACCGAAGAGATCCTCGACGCCACCGAGACGGTCGTCGTCGCCACCGGCATCGTCAACATCTGGTCGGACGCAGCGGCCGACGTCGCCGCGTCGTATCACCGGTTGGAGAGCAAGCACCCGGGCCGTTTCGTGCTCGGGATCGGTGCAGGCCACCCGGAGGCGACGCAGGAATACACCAAGCCGTACGACGCCTTGGTGGCCTACCTCGACGCTCTCGACGAGGCCGGAGTTCCGGTGGAACGACGCGTCCTGGCAGCCCTCGGACCGAGGGTGCTCGCGCTGGCAGCCGACCGCACCGCGGGTGCGCATCCGTACCTGACGACCCCCGAGCACACCCGAGATGCGCGAGAAGCATTGGGCCCGAACAAGATTCTGGCACCCGAGCACAAGGTGGTCCTCGAGTCGGATCCGGAGAAGGCGCGCTCGATCGGCCGACCACCGGTCAACAACCCGTACCTGCACCTGCGGAACTACACTAACAACCTGAACCGACTCGGCTACTCCGACGAGGAGATCGGCGACGGCGGCAGCGACCGACTGATCGACGCGTTGGTGGCGCACGGCACCGCCGACGCGATCGCAGCACGGTTGAACGAGCACCTCGACGCGGGTGCGTCGCACGTGACACTGCACTCGCTACCCGACCTGGCCGATCCGGTCGAGACGTACAGAGAGGTCGCCGCCGCGCTGCATCGCTGACCGAAGACGGCGCTCTCGAGGGCGATGTCGGGCGCACCCCGTAGCCTCGGGTACCGGTTGCCGCGAGCAGCCGGTACACGAGGTGACCAACGGCCAGGGGGATTGCGCGCAGATGACCAGCTATCCGGGAGCAGCGCTCGAGGCGCAGGCGCTGACCAAGCAGTTCGGCACCGTTCGCGCAGTGTCGGATCTGAGCTTCGTCGTCCCGCGCGGCACCGTCACCGGATTCCTCGGCCCCAACGGCTCGGGTAAGTCGACGACGCTGCGCATGCTCCTCGGGCTCGTTGCACCCACCTCGGGCATCGGCCTCGTCAACGGCGCGCCGTTCCGCACGACCGAACACCCGGCCCGCACGGTGGGGGCCGTCCTCGACTCGTTGAGCGTGCACCCCAAGCGCAGCGCTGCCCATCACCTGAAGATCTACACCGCCGCGATCGGCGTACCCGACAGCCGCGCCCTCGACGTGCTGCGACTCGTCGGCCTCGGTGACGTTGCCGACCGCGCCGCAGGCGGCTTCTCCCTCGGCATGCGTCAACGCCTCACGCTGGCGACCGCGCTGCTGGGGGATCCGGAAATCCTCGTGCTCGACGAACCCGCGAACGGTCTGGACCCCGAGGGAATCGCCTGGCTGAGGGACTTCCTCAAGGCATACGCCGCATCGGGGCGAACGGTCCTGATATCGAGTCACATTCTGCGCGAGATCGAGCAGACCGTCGACAACCTGGTGATCGTCAGCGCCGGCTCGCTGAAATACCAGGGTTCCATCGCACAACTGCGGTCCACCCGCCCCAGCCGCGTGCTCGTCGCCGCCTCGGATCCGGCGAAACTGGCGCTCGCGTTGGCGTCGAACGGCTTCAACGATTCTCAACTGCTGTCCGACGGACGCATCGGCGTTGCCGGGACCGACGCGGCCACGATCGCCCGCATCGCAGCCGACGCCCAGGTGACGATCTTCGGGACCACGAGTGAACACGTCGACCTGGAGCAGGTGTTCCTGTCCATGACCGCGAGCCAGTACAACGCCGCACCCGTCCAACAGAACCCGTACGGCGGGCCGCAGCAGGGTTACGGCCCGCCGCCGCAGAGTTACGGCCCGCCGCCGCAGAGTTACGGCCCGCCGCCGCAGAGTTACGGCCCGCCGCCGCAGAGTTACGCTCCGCCGCAGAACTGGAACGGGGGCCCGCGATGAACGCGTTGCTGACGTCGGAGATCCTCAAGGTCACGACACTGAAGTTCTGGTGGGCACTGGCGATCGCGCCGATCGTCGTCGGAGTCTTCGCATCCGTCATCACGTCGGTGATCGCGAACCAGCTGGGCGAGTTCGAGGAGGACCTGGACATCTCCGGCGGGGTCGCCTCCATCGGTCTCTACGTCGCCGCCGGTGCCGCGATTCTGTTCGCCGGCATCTTCGGTGCCGTCAACACCGGAACCGAGTTCCGCCACCAGACCATCACCACCAGCTTCCTCACCGCTCGCGGCCGAGACGGAGTGATCGCCGCCAAGCTGATCGTCACTGCGTTGTTCGGCCTCGGATACGGCATGGTGGTGCTGCTGGCCAGCCTGATCTGCCTGCTGATCTTCAACGAGCGGACCGTGCTGCTCGACGGCGCGTTCATCGGCGTGGTGGCATCGTGCCTCCTCGCCGTGGTGCTGTGGTCGATCATCGGTGCCGGCCTCGGTCTGCTGCTCAAATCTCCGACGTGGGCCGCCGTCGTGCTCGTCGCCTGGCTCCCGTTCGGCGAGGGTCTGCTCTCGCTGATCCTGTTCGGACTCGGGCTCGGATCGGTCGCCGTGGCGCTTCCGTCGAACCTGACCCTGCCGACCATGGCGGCGACGCAACTCGACGACGCGGGCGACCTGGCGTCGTGGCCGTGGGCACCGCTCGGCCTCGCGCTGTGGGCGGCGATTCTCACCGGCGTCGGTTGGTTCCTGGCCCGCACTCGCGACATCGACTGAGGTCGGTACCGGGAGTGGAGCCTGCGGAACGACCCAGACAACCGGTCCCCACATTCGCAGGCCGACGCTGTCGGTGCCCGGGTCTACCGTGGTGAATCGATGGCACACAGTAATGCGGTGAAAGACCGTGCAGCGGCACCCCGACGCGGCTCGTCGACACTCGACAGCGCAGAACCCGCGCCGAGTATCCGGCGTGGGTGGATCAGACGTCTGATCGCGCAGTGCCTGCTGCATCGACGTACTGCACTCGGAGCCCTGGGCGTGACGATGATCGCCGCGGTCATCGACATCTCGTTTCCGCTGCTCACCAGGGCGGCGATCGACGACGCGACCGCAGGAAACGGCGAGAAGATCGCCACCGTCGCCGCCGCCATCGCACTGTTGGGTCTGGTCCGGTTCGCATGCCAATTCGGTCGACGCATGCTCGCCGGCCGGCTCTCGATCGACGTTCAGCACGATCTGCGCCTGGACCTGCTGGCGTCGCTGCAGCGGCTCGACGGTCGGAAGCAGGACGAGATCCGCACCGGCCAGGTCGTGTCGAGGTCGATCACCGACCTGCAGCTCGTGCAGGGTCTGCTGGCCATGGTGCCGCTGTCCGCGGGAGCCGTCCTGCAGTTCGTACTGGCGCTGGCGGTGATGGCGTATCTGTCCCCGCTGCTCACCGTTGTCGCAGTACTCATCGTTCCTGCGGTCAGCATCGTGGTCTACCGAATGCGGCCCACTCTCTTCGCGGCCACCTGGTCGGCGCAACAACGCGCCGCCGATCTGGCTCAGCACGTCGAGGAAACCGTCACCGGCGTTCGAGTCGTCAAGGGCTTCGGCCAGGAAGCCCGTGCGGTGGATCGCATCGAGACGCTCGGTCGCACGCTCTTCGCCGAGCGCATGCGATCGGCGAAGATCAACTCGCGGTTCGCACCGTCGCTGGCCACCATTCCGCAACTCGGACTCGTCGGAGTCATCGCCCTGGGCGGCTATCTGGCCCTGCAGGGCCACATCACGATCGGCACGTTCCTGGCCTTCGCCACCTACGTCGCAACCTTGTCCGCCGTGACCCGCACCGTCTCGTCGGTGGTGATCATGGCTCAGCTCTCCCGCGCGGCCGTCGAGCGCGTCTACGAGGTGGTCGATACCCAGCCGTCCGACCCGGAACCGGCCGCCCCCGTCGCATTGCCCGACGGCCCGCTCGGAGTCCGCATCTCCGAGGTGACCTTCGGGTTCGAGCCCGAACGCGATGTGCTGACCGGCCTGAATCTGACCATATCGCCGGGTGAGACGGTGGCCGTCGTCGGCCACGCGGGCTCGGGAAAGACCGCTCTCGCCCTGCTGCTCCCCCGCTTCTATCGCCCCTCCGAGGGACAGATTGCGCTGACATCCGACGGAATGTCGTTCGATATCGACGACCTCGACTCGACGTCGCTCCGCGAGGCGGTCTCGCTGGTGTTCGACGAGCCGTTCCTCTTCTCGGACACCATCGCCGCCAACATCGCCCTCGGCAGGCCCGACGCCACAGCGGAGGAGATCGAGCATGCGGCGCGGCTGGCACAGGCATCGACCTTCATCGACGCGCTGCCCGAGGGATACGACAGCCTCGTCGGCGAACGCGGACTCACCCTGTCCGGCGGCCAGCGCCAACGCATCGCACTGGCCCGTGCTCTTCTCGTCGAGCCGCGAATTCTGATCCTCGACGACGCCACCTCCGCAGTCGACGCCGAGACCGAGGCCGCCATCTTCGACGCGTTGCGTGGCGTCCGGACGCGCGCGACCCTCGTTCTCGCTCATCGCCGCTCGACCCTGACCCTGGCCGACCGCGTCGCCGTGCTCGACAACGGCCGCATCATCGACACCGGAACCGTCGACGAACTCGATCGGCGTTGTCCGTTGTTCCGGGCCCTCCTGGCCGGTGGAGACGGCGAGGAGAACGACGATCCCGGTGCGGAGCCGACCGTCGACCCCTCCGCCGACACGCTCTGGCCGGACACGGATCCGGAGTCGACGGTCGAGCCCGGTGCAGTCTCGACACCCGCGCCCGGAGGCGGCGGTGGTCACGGAACTGCGATGGCCGGGGCTTTCGGCTCGCTCGCACCCACACCCGCCATATCCCGGGCAGTCGCGGCCCTGCCGCCTGCGACCGAGGATCCGGGCACATCCGGATCGCAGCTGCGTCGACCCGACCCGGAGTTCCGGCTGTCGAGACTGCTGAGCCCCGTGCGCTCGTTGCTCGCCGTCGTGGTGGTGCTTCTCGCGCTGGACTCGCTGGCCTCGATCGCCTTCCCCTCGCTCGTTCGCTATGCGGTGGACAACGGAGTGGCGAGTGGAGACTCGAACACCCTGTGGATCGCCACCTCGATCGGCGTCGTGTTGGCAGCGGCGAGTTGGTTCGTCGTCTGCTGGACGACGGTGATCACCGCGCGGGCGGGTGAGCGAGTGCTCTTCGGACTCCGCGTCCGCAGCTACGCGCACATTCAGCGGCTCGGCCTCGACTACTACGAACGTGAGCTGTCGGGCCGCATCATGACCCGCATGACCACCGACGTCGACGCACTGTCGTCGTTCATACAGACCGGGGCATCGACGGCCGTGGTGAGTGTGTTGACCGTCGTCGGTATCGCCGCCGCTCTGCTCGTCACCGACACCACTCTCGGGCTGGTGGCGCTGGCTGTCGTGCCACCGCTTGCCGTGGCCACCGTGATCTTCCGACGCATCTCCTCGGCGGCGTACTCGACGTCCCGCGAGCGAATCTCCATCGTCAACGCCGATTTCCAGGAGAACGTCACCGGCCTGCGCGCCGCACAGGCCTACCGGCGCGAGGAGTACGCCGCATCACGATTCGCCGAACGCTCCGACCGCTACCGCGCGAGTCGAATGCGATCGCAGACCGCGATCTCGGTGTTCTTCCCCCTCATCACGTTGCTCTCCGACGTCGCCCTCGCCGTCGTCGTGTTCGTCGGCGCGCACCAGATCGCCACCGGCACCACCACAGCGGGCACCCTCGTGGCGTTCGTGCTCTATCTCGGGCTGCTCTTCGGACCGATCCAGCAGCTCTCGCAGGTGTTCGACGGTTACCAGCAGGCACGCGTCGGAGTCGGCCGCATCGGGGATCTCCTGCGCACCACGAGCTCGATCGAAACCTCCGCCGACGCGAACACCACCGCACTTCCCGGCGGACGCCTGCGCGCCGACATAGAACTCGTCGATGTCGGTTTCCGGTATGCCGGGGCCCACTCCGACGCCCTGAGTGAGGTAAATCTCACCATCCCCGCCGGTACCACCGTCGCCTTGGTCGGACGCACCGGCGCGGGCAAATCAACAGTGGTGAAACTGCTGGCCCGCTTCTACGATCCGACCTCCGGATCGGTGCGGGTCGGCGGCCACGATCTACGCGACTATCGCCTCTCGGACTACCGTCACCGACTCGGCGTCGTACCGCAGGAAGCGCACCTGTTCACCGGAACCGTGGCGTCGAACATCGCCTACGGCAGACCCGATGCCAGCCGCACCGACATCGAGAACGCGGCACGCTCGGTGGGTGCTCTGAGCACCATCGCCGCACTTCGCGGCGGTATGCACCAACCCGTCGGCGAGCGCGGCCAAGGGCTGTCCGCAGGTCAACGACAGCTGATCGCACTGGCGAGGGCCGAGCTGGTCGACCCCGACCTGCTGCTCCTCGACGAGGCCACCGCCACGCTCGATCCCGCGACCGAACGCACCGTGCTCGCCGCCGGCAGTGCCGTCGCGCGGACCCGCACGGCAGTGGTCGTCGCGCACCGCTTGGCCACCGCCGCGCGGGCAGATCTGATCGTGGTGGTCGACGGCGGCCGTATCGTGGAAGTAGGTCGACATTCGGAGCTTCGCACGCAGGGCGGCTTCTACGCACAGTTGTGGACTGCAGCCGAAACGAACCGAGGGAATAATTCGATAATCGAAGGTGTCATCGACAACGAGGCCGATGGTTACCGGTGAGTACATATCACAGCTACGTCCCGGACGCACGTGAGCTGGACCAACGGTCTAGCCTGGACACGTACGCGCGCTGAACGGGAACGAAGACAGAAACGAGGCGAACTACTGCCGTGAGCAGCAGCTCTACTACCCAATTCGGACAAAACCAATGGCTGGTCGACGAGATGTACCAGCGATTCAAGCAGGACCCTTCATCCGTCGACGCGAGCTGGCACGAGTTTCTGACCGGTTACGACCCCGAGGCAGCAACCGACGAGACCGCCGGATCCAACGGTGCTGCCGGTAACGGCGCAGCCTCGAACGGTAGCTCGACCAAGTCCGCGCCTCCCGCAGCACCAGCGCCACCAGCCAAGCCGGCCGCCTCTGCTCCCGACAAGACCGACGCGCCGAAGGCCGCAGCACCCAAGGCCGCTCCGAAAGCCGCCGCTCCCAAGGCCGAGGCCGCGAAGCCTGCCGCTGCTGCCAAGCCTGCCGAGAAGAAGGCAGCGCCGGCCAAGTCCGCTCCCGCGAAGCCCGCCGCAGCCGAGTTCGGTGAAGAGTCGAGCAAGATTCTGCGCGGCGCTGCTGCCGCGGTGGCGAAGAACATGTCCGCCTCGTTGCAGATTCCCACCGCGACCAGCGTGCGTGCGATTCCGGCCAAGCTCATGGTCGACAACCGCCTCGTCATCAACAACCATCTCGCTCGTACCCGCGGCGGCAAGATCTCGTTCACACACCTGCTCGGCTACGCCATCGTGCAGGCCGTCAAGGCGTTCCCGAACATGAACCGCCACTTCGCCGAGGTCGACGGCAAGCCGAACGCCGTCACTCCGGCCGCGATCAACCTCGGTCTCGCCATCGACCTGCCCGGCAAGGACGGCAACCGTTCCCTCGTCGTCGCTGCCATCAAGAACACGCAGGACTTCACGTTCACGCAGTTCTACAACGCGTACGAGGACATCGTGCGTCGCGCTCGCGACGGCAAGCTCACCGGTGAGGACTTCCAGGGCGTCACCATCTCGCTGACCAACCCCGGTGGAATCGGAACCGTGCACTCGGTGCCGCGTCTGATGAACGGCCAGGGAGCCATCATCGGTGCCGGTGCCATGGAGTACCCGGCAGAGTTCCAGGGAGCCAGCGACGAGCGTCTCGCCGAGTTCGGCGTCGGCAAGCTCATGACGCTGACCTCGACGTACGACCACCGCATCATTCAGGGTGCGGAGTCGGGTGACTTCCTCAAGACGATCCACAACCTGCTGATCAGCGACGAGTTCTACGACGAGCTGTTCCACTCGCTGAAGATCCCCTACGAGCCCATTCGCTGGCGCAAGGATCTGCCCGAGGGCACGGTCGACAAGAACACCCGCGTGCTCGAGCTCATCGCGGCGTACCGCAACCGCGGTCACCTGATGGCCGACACCGATCCGCTGCAGTTCACCAAGGACAAGTTCCGGATGCATCCGGACCTCGACGTGATCAGCCACGACCTCACGCTGTGGGATCTCGACCGCGAATTCAAGGTCGGTGGATTCCACGGCAAGGACAAGATGAAGCTGCGGGACGTGCTCAGCGTTCTGCGCGACTCGTACTGCCGCCACGTGGGCGTCGAGTACACCCACATCCTCGAGACCGAGCAGGTCACCTGGCTGCAGGAACGCGTCGAGGCCAAGCACGTCAAACCGACTGTGGCGCAACAGAAGTACATTCTGAGCAAGCTCAACGCAGCCGAGGCGTTCGAGACGTTCCTGCAGACCAAGTACGTCGGGCAGAAGCGCTTCTCGCTCGAAGGTGCAGAGTCGGTCATCCCGATGATGGACTCCGTCATCGACCAGAGCGCCGAGTACGCCCTCGACGAGGTCGTCATCGGTATGCCGCACCGCGGTCGCCTCAACGTGCTCGCCAACATCGTCGGCAAGCCCTACTCGAAGATCTTCACCGAGTTCGAGGGCAACATGAACCCGGCCGCCGCACACGGCTCCGGCGACGTGAAGTACCACCTCGGTGCCGAGGGCACGTACATCCAGATGTTCGGTGACAACGACATCAAGGTCTCGCTCACCGCGAACCCGTCGCACCTCGAAGCCGTCGACCCGGTTCTCGAAGGCCTCGTCCGCGCCAAGCAGGACCTACTGGACAAGGGCACCGGCCAGGGCGGTTACTCCGTTCTGCCGCTGATGCTGCACGGAGACGCGGCATTCGCAGGCCAGGGCGTCGTCGCCGAGACGCTGAACCTGTCCGATCTGCGGGGCTACCGCACCGGCGGCACCGTGCACATCGTCGTCAACAACCAGGTCGGCTTCACCACGTCACCGGAGTTCTCGCGTTCGTCCGAGTACTGCACCGATGTGGCGAAGATGATCGCCGCGCCGATCTTCCACGTCAACGGCGACGACCCCGAGGCCTGCGCCTGGGTGGCTCAGCTGGCGGTGGACTTCCGTCAGAAGTTCCACAAGGACGTCGTCATCGACATGATCTGCTACCGCCGTCGCGGCCACAACGAGGGCGACGACCCCTCGATGACGCAGCCGGCGATGTACGACGTGATCGACACCAAGCGCAGCGTCCGCAAGAGCTACACCGAATCGCTCATCGGCCGTGGAGACATCTCGCTCAAGGAAGCCGAGGATGCACTTCGCGACTACCAGGGCCAGCTCGAACGCGTCTTCAACGAGGTACGCGAACTTGAGAAGTACACCCCGGAGCCCAGCGAATCGGTCGAACTCGACCAGCAGTTGCCTGCCAAGCTCACCACGGCCGTCGACAAGGCAGTGCTGCACCGCATCGGCGATGCGCACCTCGACGTTCCCGACGGATTCAACGTCCACCCGCGCGTCAAGCCGGTGCTCGAGAAGCGTCGCGAGATGGCGCACGAGGGCAAGGTCGACTGGGCCTTCGGCGAGCTGTTGGCGCTCGGATCGTTGGTGGACGAGGGACGCAACATCCGCTTCTCCGGCCAGGACACCCGACGCGGCACGTTCACCCAGCGTCACTCGGTGATCATCGACCGCAAGACCGGTGCCGAGTACACCCCGCTGCAGAACATCGGCAGTGACAACCCCGGCAAGTTCATGGTCTACGACTCCGCCCTCAGCGAGTTCGCCGCAGTCGGCTTCGAGTACGGCTACTCCGTGGGCAACCCGGACGCACTGGTGATGTGGGAAGCGCAGTTCGGCGACTTCGTCAACGGCGCGCAATCCATCATCGACGAGTTCATCTCGTCCGGTGAAGCCAAGTGGGGTCAGCTCTCCGACGTCGTGCTGCTGCTGCCGCACGGCCACGAGGGCCAGGGTCCCGACCACACGTCCGGACGCATCGAACGCTTCCTGACGCTGTGCGCCGAGGGCTCGATGACCGTCGCACTCCCCTCGACCCCCGCGAACTACTTCCACCTGCTGCGCAGGCACGCGCGTGACGGCATCCGTCGCCCGCTGATCGTCTTCACCCCGAAGTCGATGCTGCGCAACAAGGCAGCAGTGAGCAACATCGAGGACTTCACCGACGGCAAGTTCCACTCGGTGTTCGACGAGCCCACCTACGACACCGGCACCGGTGACCGCAGCGCGGTCAAGCGAGTTCTGATGGTCAGCGGCAAGCTCTACTACGAGCTGCTCGCACGCAAGCAGAAGGACAACCGCGACGACGTCGCCATCGTCCGCATCGAGCAGCTCTACCCCGTGCCGGTCCGCCGCATCCGGGAAGCACTCGAAAGCTACCCGAATGCAACGGAATTCCGTTGGGTTCAGGAAGAGCCTGCGAACCAGGGTGCCTGGCCGTTCTTCGGTCTCGCGTTGCCCGAGCTCGTCCCCGAGAAGCTGGTCGGCATCAAGCGCATCTCGCGTCGCGCAATGTCCGCCCCGTCGTCAGGATCGAGCAAGGTGCACGCCGTCGAGCAACTCGAAATCATCGACGAGGCCTTCAACGCAGTCGGCGAAGGCTAGAAAATTCGACAACGACAGCGGCCCACTTCCGAGGAAGTGGGCCGCTGTTGTCGTTTCTGCACTCCCCCGCTCCGCGTCAATGGACC